>NZ_JASCPN010000027.1:0-64261 GCF_029960155.1 Pseudomonas sp. PS01300
GGTCAAGCCCGCTCCCACAAGGGTATCGGTGGTGTGCAGACAGCCACTGTACCGGTGGGAGCGGGCTTGACCCGCGATAGCTTCACAGCGGATCAGGGCTTGGCGTTGATCTGCCGTTGCAGGTTCTGCACCTGGCTCTGCAAGGTGGTGATGTTGCGGGTCACCTGCCCGCGAAACGCATCGAACTCCGCCGTCGAGGCACCCGCCCCGGCAGCCGCCGCCGGGCGATTCTCCTGCTCGCTCTTGAGCACGATCAGGTCCTGTTCCAGGCGCTGGATCGCCGCCCCCGGATCCCCCTGCTTCTTCAATGCGGCAATCTCCGTCGACAGGCTCTTGAGCTGCGCATCGACCTTGCCGGTATCAGCCTGCGCCGCCTTCACCGCTGCCAGCTCCGTGGCCACAGCCTTGAGTTGCGCCTGCAATTGGGCATTGGTCGCCTGCTGCTCGCCAACCTGCGCCAGGGCCTGCTCCAGCCGCTTGCCCAGGTCACCCTGCTGCCCGGCTACGCCCTGCTGCTGCTTGCTCTGCTCGGCGAGGCTGGCCTGCAACTGCTTTATCTGCAGCTTCAGTGCCTCGCTGCCGGTGCTGACGCTCGACTCGCTGGCCGCCACCTTGCCGCTGATGTCCTGCAGGCGCCCGGCAGCTTCTTCACTGATGCGCGCAAAGCTTTCCTGGGTGGCCACCAGTTGCTGCTCCATCAGCGAAATCTGCTGGAAGCTCCACCAGCCAAGCCCGGCCAGGGCGATGAACGAAGCGCCCACCAGCGCCCACAACGGCCCGGTGGCCGCCGGCTTGCGCGGTTTGCCGCGCACGGCGGCCACCCGTGCACCTGGCGCCGGGGCAAAGTCGTCATCATCGCGACCGCCGGCCTTGAGGCTGGGTACATCATCGAAATCGTCGTGAGCATCGTTGCGCATGGATCAACCGCCGTGAGTGCAAATGAGCGCCAGTATAAGTCAGTGGCCGCCGTGCTGGGCCTTCCACCAGCCGCAGAATTCATCCAGCGCCGCCCACAGGCTGACCTGCGGGCGGTAGTCCAGTTGCTGGCGGGCGCGGCTGATGTCCAGGGTGAAATCCTTGTTCATCACCTGCACCGCCAGGCGCGACAGGGTCGGTTGCGGACGGCCCGGCCACAGCAGGCAGGCCCCCTCGTTCAGCGCGCCCAGGCTGTAGGCCAGGCCACTGGAGCGGTAGCGCGTGACCTGGGGCAGGTCCATGCGCCGCATCACGTAGTTGATCACGTCCCACAGCGGCAGCGGGTGGCCGTTGCTGATGTTGTAGGCCTGCCCGAGCGCGTCGTTGCCAGCCAGCACCGCGTTGATCAGCGCCTCGTTGAGGTTCTGCACGCTGGTGAAGTCGACCTTGTTCAAGCCGTTGCCGATGATCGCCAGACGGCGTTTCTGCTGCATCTTGAGCAGGCGCGGGAAGATGCTCACATCCCCTGCCCCGGTGACGAAGCGCGGGCGCAGGGCCAGCACTTCCAGGCCGAACTCCTGGGCACCGAAAACCTTCTGCTCGGCCAGGTACTTGGTGGTCGCGTAGGCATCGTGCAGGCGCCGCGGCACCTGCTCTTCGGTCACCCCCAGGCGCGAGCGCCCGTTCCAGTAGATCGACGGCGAGGACAGGTGCACCAGGCGACGAACGTGTTCCTTCAGGCACGCCTCCACCACGTTCTCGGTGACCACCACGTTGCCCTGGTGAAAGTCCTGGTAGCGTCCCCAGTTGCCCACCGCACCGGCGCAGTGCACCACGGTTTCGACGCCTTGGCAGACCCGCCGGGCCAACTCCGGGTCGCCCAGGTCCCCCGGAATGAACTGGGCGCCGCGGCGCACCAGGTGCTCGACGCCTTCGGCCCGCCGGCCATTGACCCGTACCTCCATGCCCTGCTCCAGGGCAAAGCGTGCAAAGCGCCCGCCAATGAAGCCGCTTGCGCCGGTGACCAGAATTCGCATGAAGCACTCCGCCTACTTGTTTGCAGATGATGCAGACGCCGGCAAACCCGACCACGGCACCAACCAACTGCTGGCGCTGCGCCGCAGGTGGTCGGTGAGTTGGCCGAGCAATTGCCCGCCATTGCGCCAATGATGCCAGTACAGCGGCACATCGATCGGCTTATCCGCCAGAATTTCCACCAGTTGCCCGCTGGCCAGTTGCGCCTGGGCCTGCAATTCGGGCACCAGGCCCCAACCCACGCCGGCCTCGGTCATGCGCAGAAAGCCCTCCGAAGACGGGCACAGGTGATGCAGGAATGCACCATCGATACCCAGCGACGCCAGGTAGCGATGCTGCAGAAAATCGTCCGGGCCGAACACCACGGCCGGGGTGCGGGCCAGACGCGCCACCTCTACCCCCTGGGGAAAGTGGCGTGCCATGAAGTCGGGGCTGGCCAACGCACGGTAGCGCATGGCGCCGAGCAGCTCGCTGCGCGCCCCGGCAACCGGTCGCTCGCTGGCGCACAGGCAGGCCGCCACTTCGCCAGCGCGCATGCGCTTGAGGCCCACCTCCTGGTCTTCCACCACCAGCTCCAGCAGCACCCGCTCCTGCGCACAGAACGCCCCGACCGCCGCCGCCCACCAGGTGGCCAGGCTGTCGGCGTTGAGCGCTACCCGCAGACGCTCGGGCTGACCGCCATCGTCCAGCGCCGGCACCTGATGCTGCAGGTCGCGCTCGAGCAGGCGCACCTGCTGTACATGGTTGAGCAGGCGCTTGCCGATCTCGGTGGGCGCTGGTGGCGCGGCGCGTACCAGCACCGGCTGGCCGACGCGCGCCTCCAGCAGCTTGATACGTTGCGAAATGGCCGATTGCGACAGCCCGAGCAACTGTGCGCCCCGCTCGAAACCGCCCTGCTCGATCACCGCCGCCAGGGCGGAAAGCAACTTGTAGTCGAACATCAGTTTCCCTAATGCCGGATGAGGTTTATTGGTTTTTCTTATACGCCCACTGCCCGCACAATAGCCAGCGATCCCCCCTGTATTTTCGGCAGCCCGTGTGGCTGCTTCGCGGAGCACCTCCCATGTGGCAAAGCTACCTCAACGGCCTGCTGGTCGCCTTCGGGCTGATCATGGCCATCGGCACCCAGAACGCCTTCGTGCTGGCGCAGAGCCTGCGCCGTGAGCACCACCTGCCGGTGGCGGCACTGTGCGTGTTCTGTGATGCGGTGCTGGTGGCGCTTGGCGTGTTCGGTCTGGCCACGGTGCTGGCGCAGAACCCGACCCTGCTGGCGGTCGCGCGCTGGGGTGGGGTGGTGTTTCTGCTGTGGTATGGCAGCAAGGCGCTGATCCGCGCCTGCTCCAGCCAGAGCCTGGAGCAGGGCGAGGGCCTGGGTCAGCGTTCGCGTCGCGCGGTGTTGCTCAGTGCCCTGGCGGTGACCCTGCTCAACCCCCACGTGTACCTGGATACCGTGTTGCTGATCGGCTCACTGGGTGCGCAGCAAAGCGTGCCGGGTGCCTACGTGGCGGGTGCGGCCAGTGCCTCGCTGCTGTGGTTCTTCACCCTGGCGCTGGGTGCGGCCTGGTTGGCGCCGTGGCTGGCCCGGCCTGGCACCTGGCGCCTGCTGGACCTGATGGTGGCGGTGATGATGTTTGCGGTGGCGTTGCAACTGGCGCTGGGCTGACCCGTTCGTCAGGTGTCGGCAAAGGCTCTGGAACCTCTATTCCATACACTTGTTGCGTGGTTTAGGTCAGGGCCCGGTGCTATGATCCCGAATCTGCGTCGCAAAGAGTAAAAACTCGCCGATGCATTCCGGCCGCCCGTGATCGGCCTTGCGCTCACCGCAACAGACCTGATTAGGAGAATCACCATGGCTTTTGAATTGCCGCCGCTGCCTTACGCACACGATGCCCTGCAGCCGCACATTTCCAAGGAAACCCTGGAATACCACCACGACAAGCACCACAACACCTACGTCGTGAACCTGAACAACCTGGTGCCAGGCACCGAGTTCGAAGGCAAGACCCTGGAAGAGATCGTCAAGACTTCTTCGGGCGGTATCTTCAACAACGCCGCTCAGGTCTGGAACCACACCTTCTACTGGAACTGCCTGGCGCCAAACGCTGGTGGCCAGCCTACCGGTTCGCTGGCTGAAGCCATCAACGCCGCGTTCGGTTCGTTCGACAAGTTCAAGGAAGAGTTCACCAAGACGTCGGTTGGCACCTTCGGTTCCGGTTGGGGCTGGCTGGTCAAGAAAGCTGACGGCTCCCTGGCGCTGGCCAGCACCATCGGTGCCGGCAACCCGCTGACCAGCGGTGACACCCCGCTGCTGACCTGCGACGTGTGGGAGCATGCCTACTACATCGACTACCGTAACGTGCGTCCGAAGTATGTCGAGGCGTTCTGGAACCTGGTCAACTGGAAGTTCGTGGCTGAGCAGTTCGAAGGCAAGACCTTCACTGCATAAGTGCTGCTTCTGAAAAAACCCGGCTCAGGCCGGGTTTTTTTATGCCGAAAAAGCGGCAAAGAGCAAAACCCCACCCACCAACCTTTTTTAACCAATTTCACCAACACCCTCTCTTGCTGCCCCCCCATACCGCGCTAACATCAATCGTTGGGAAACTTGTCGTACATCGCTCAAGTCGCAAGGCCGGGCAACCGATACAGTGACCGCTGGATCATGAATCCTGCCAACGGCCGATAGTGGATTGCCACAGATGATGGCAAAATGATGCCATGCGCATGGATTAAGGAAACCCCATTGAAGCTGGAACTCAAAAACAGCTTGTCGGTCAAGTTGCTCAGAGTGGTCCTGCTCTCGGCACTGGCCGTGGGCGTGGTACTCAGCTGTGCGCAGATCGTCTTCGATGCCTACAAGACCCGCCAGGCTGTCGCCAACGACGCCCAGCGAATCCTCGACATGTTCCGCGACCCTTCCACCCAGGCCGTATACAGCCTGGACCGCGAAATGGGCATGCAGGTCATCGAGGGGCTGTTCCAGGATGAGTCCGTGCGCATGGCCTCCATCGGCCACCCCAACGAAACCATGCTGGCAGAAAAGTCGCGCCCTCTGCAGGAACTGCCGACCCGCTGGCTCACCGACCTGATCCTCGGCCAGGAACGTACCTACACCACCCAGCTCGTCGGCCGCGCGCCCTACAGCGAATACTACGGCGACCTGAGCATCACCCTCGATACCGGCGCCTACGGCCAGGGCTTCGTGGTCAATTCGGTGATCATCTTCATTGCCGGCGTGCTCCGCGCCCTGGCCATGGGGCTGGTGCTTTACCTGGTCTACCACTGGCTGCTGACCAAGCCACTGTCCAAGCTCATCGAGAACCTCACCCAGATCAACCCCGACCGCCCCAGCCAGCATCAGCTGCCGCTGCTCAAGGGCCACGAGAAGAACGAACTGGGCCTGTGGGTGAACACCGCCAACCAACTGCTGGCGTCCATCGAACGCAATACCCACCTGCGCCACGAGGCCGAGAACAGCCTGCTGCGCATGGCCCAGTACGACTTTCTCACCGGCCTGCCCAACCGCCAGCAACTGCAACAGCAACTGGACAAGATCCTGGTCGATGCCGGGCGCCTGCAGCGCCGGGTTGCGGTGCTGTGCGTAGGCCTGGACGACTTCAAGGGCATCAACGAACAATTCAGCTACCAGGCCGGCGACCAGTTGCTGCTGGCCCTGGCCGACCGCCTGCGTGCCCACAGCGGTCGCCTGGGTGCCCTCGCCCGCCTGGGCGGCGACCAGTTCGCGCTGGTGCAGGCCGACATCGAACAACCCTACGAGGCCGCCGAGCTGGCCCAGAGCATTCTCGATGACCTGGAAGCGCCATTCGCCCTGGACCATCAGGAGATCCGCCTGCGCGCCACCATCGGCATCACCCTGTTCCCCGAAGACGGCGACAGCACCGAGAAGCTGCTGCAAAAGGCCGAACAGACCATGACCCTGGCCAAGAGCCGTTCGCGCAACCGCTATCAGTTCTACATCGCCAGCGTCGACAGCGAGATGCGCCGGCGCCGCGAGCTGGAAAAGGACCTGCGCGAAGCCCTGCCGCGCAATCAGCTGTACCTGGTTTACCAACCGCAGATCAGCTACCGCGACCACCGCGTGGTGGGCGTCGAGGCGCTGCTGCGCTGGCAGCACCCGGAGCTGGGCATGGTTCCGCCCGATCAGTTCATACCGCTGGCCGAACAGAACGGCAACATCATCGTGATCGGCGAATGGGTGCTCGACCAGGCCTGCCGGCAACTGCGCGAATGGCACGACCAGGGCTTCAGCGACCTGCGCATGGCAGTCAACCTGTCGACCGTGCAACTGCACCACAGCGAGCTGCCCCGGGTGGTCAACAACCTGCTGCAGATCTACCGCCTGCCGCCGCGCAGCCTGGAACTGGAAGTGACCGAGACCGGCCTGATGGAAGACATCAGCACTGCCGCCCAGCACCTGCTGAGCCTGCGCCGCTCCGGCGCGCTGATCGCGATCGACGACTTCGGCACCGGCTACTCCTCGCTCAGCTACCTCAAGTCGCTGCCGCTGGACAAGATCAAGATCGACAAGAGCTTCGTGCAGGACCTGCTCGACGATGACGACGACGCCACCATCGTTCGCGCGATCATCCAGCTGGGCAAGAGCCTGGGCATGCAGGTGATCGCCGAGGGCGTGGAAACCGCCGAGCAGGAAGCCTACATCATTGCCCAGGGCTGTCATGAAGGTCAGGGCTACCACTACAGCAAGCCGCTGCCAGCACGCGAGCTGACCGCCTTCCTCAAAGCAGCGCAACGCAACCAGGTATCGATTCTGTGAGTGACGCTGCCGCTAAGGGCAGCGTGAACAGCATTTGAATTTTTACGTGGCAACCTCTTTACAGAAAATGCATATCTTTCGCATTATGTTGCACCTTTGCGTGCGGCTGCACGCCTGTTCAACCTCTCGACGCAGGAATAGCCCATGATTCGTATGCCTCTGGCCACCGCCAGTCTGCTGGCCATTGCCATCTCCCTCGCCGGCTGCGGCGATGACAAGGACAAGGCCGCCGCACCACAGGCCGCCGCACCTGCTGCCGCCAGCACCACCCAGGCGTCCGGGGCCGTCGACGAAGCCGCCGCCCAGGCGGTGGTCAAGCACTACGCCGAGATGGTGTATGCCGTGTACAGCGACTCGCTGAGCACCGCCAAGACCCTGCAGACCGCAGTCGATGCCTTCCTTGCCAAGCCCGACGCCGACACCCTGGCCGCCGCCAGGACTGCCTGGGTAGCCGCCCGTGTACCGTACCTGCAGAGCGAAGTGTTCCGCTTCGGCAACACCATCATCGACGACTGGGAAGGTCAGGTGAACGCCTGGCCGCTGGACGAAGGCCTGATCGACTACGTCGACAAGAGCTATGAACACGCCCTGGGCAACCCGGCCGCCACCGCCAACATCATCGCCAACACCGAGATCCAGGTGGGCGAAGACAAGGTCGACGTCAAGGACCTGACCCCCGAGAAGCTGGCCAGCCTGAACGAGCTGGGCGGTTCGGAAGCCAACGTCGCCACCGGCTACCACGCCATCGAATTCCTGCTGTGGGGCCAGGACCTCAACGGCACCGGCCCGGGCGCCGGCAACCGCCCTGCCTCGGACTACCTGCAAGGCGAAGGCGCCACCGGCGGTCACAACGAGCGTCGTCGTGCCTACCTCAAGGCCGTGACCCAGCTGCTGGTCAACGACCTGGAAGAAATGGTCGGCAACTGGAAGCCGGCAGTGGCCGACAACTATCGCGCCACCCTGGAGGCAGAACCTGTCGCCAACGGCCTGCGCAAGATGCTGTTCGGCATGGGCAGCCTGTCGCTGGGCGAACTGGCGGGCGAGCGCATGAAGGTCTCGCTGGAAGCCAACTCGCCTGAGGACGAGCAGGACTGCTTCAGCGACAACACCCACTACTCGCACTTCTACGACGCCAAGGGTATCCGCAACGTCTACCTGGGCGAGTACACCCGCACCGACGGCACCAAGCTGAGCGGCCCGAGCCTGTCGTCGCTGGTGGCCAAGGTCGATCCGGCCACCGACAACACCCTGAAGGCCGATCTGGAAGCCACCGAGGCGAAGATCCAGGTGATGGTCGACCACGCCCTCAAGGGTGAGCACTACGACCAGTTGATCGCTGCCGACAACGCTGCGGGCAACCAGATCGTGCGTGACGCCATCGCCGCGCTGGTCAAGCAGACCGGTGCCATCGAACAGGCTGCGGGCAAACTGGGCATCACCGACCTGAACCCGGACACCGCTGACCACGAGTTCTGAGTGGTAGCGTGCTGAAACAGAGGCGGCCTTCGGGTCGCCTTTTTTTGTGGGACCTCTTCGCTGGAAGCTGAAGCAGATTTCATCCAGCAAACGCAAATCCCTCTTATTCATATCCCCCGCGCCTGCTAAGCTTGCACGCCGGTTTTACGCTAGCCATTCAGGATTCTCGATGCCCGCTCCGCTTCACCGCGCCCTTCCCCTGCTGCTGGCCCTGGCCCTGAGCGCCTGTGACGACGCCCCGCGTTTCACCAAGGCCGAACCTGGCGAGGCGCGTGCCGGTGGCAGCACCACCGTGAACAAGCGCGACCGCAACGCCTACTCCATGCCCTCGGCCAACCTCACCCCGAGCCAGCGCCTGGACTTCAGCGTGGGCAACAGCTTCTTCCGCAGCCCGTGGGTGATCGCCCCGTCCACCACCACCGCACGCGATGGCCTGGGCCCGCTGTTCAACACCAACGCCTGCCAGAACTGTCATATTCGCGACGGGCGCGGGCACCCGCCCGCAGAGGGCGCCAAAAACGCGGTATCGATGCTGGTGCGCCTGTCGATCCCCGACCAGCCCGAATACGCCAAGGTCATCGAGCAACTGGGCATCGTGCCCGAGCCGGTCTATGGCGGGCAGTTGCAGGACATGGCCGTGCCCGGCGTGGCCCCCGAGGGCAAGGTGCGGGTCAGCTACACCCCGGTGAACGTCACCTTCAAGGACGGCACCCAGGTCGAACTGCGCAAGCCGCAGCTGCAGATCACCCAGCTTGGCTACGGCCCGATGCACCCCGACACACGCTTCTCGGCACGCGTCGCGCCGCCGATGATCGGCCTGGGCCTGCTCGAGGCCATCCCTGATGAGGCAATCCTGGCCAACGCCGACCCCGAGGGGCGCAACGGCACCGGCATTCGTGGCCGGCCCAACCTGGTATGGGACGACGCCCAGGGCAAGCAGGTACTTGGCCGCTTCGGCTGGAAGGCCGGGCAACCCAACCTCAACCAGCAGAACGCCCATGCGTTCTCCAGCGACATGGGCCTGACCAGCAGCCTGGTGCCGCGCGACGACTGCACCCCGGCGCAGCTCGATTGCCTGGCCCAGCCCAATGGCAACGGCGCCGATGGCGAGCAGGAGGTCAGCGACAACATCCTGCGCCTGGTGCTGTTCTACACCCGCAACCTGGCGGTGCCGGTACGCAAGGACGTCGATTCGCCCCAGGTGCTGGCTGGCAAGAACCTGTTCTTCCAGGCCGGCTGCCAGGGCTGCCACACCCCCACATTCACCACCTCGGCCAATGCCGCCGAGCCGGAGCTGGCCAACCAGACCATCCGCCCCTACAGCGACCTGTTACTGCACGACATGGGCCCGGGGCTGGCCGACAACCGCAGCGAATTCGCCGCCGGTGGCCAGGACTGGCGCACCGCGCCGCTGTGGGGCATCGGCCTGAACCAGACCGTCAGTGGCCATACCCAGTTTCTGCATGACGGGCGCGCCCGCAACCTGCTCGAGGCCGTGCTCTGGCACGGCGGCGAAGCCGAGCCTGCGCGCCAGCACGTCTTGACCTTCAATGCCGAGCAACGCGCCGCGTTGCTGGCGTTCCTGAACTCACTCTAGAGAAGGAGCCGGACATGTTCCGTCCCAAGCTGTTGTTCACCAGCCTCGCCGCCATCGCCCTGGGCGCCTGCTCGCCGCAGGACCCGCAGGCCGTGACCTCTGCCGCGATCGCCAAGCAGGTGATCCTGCCGACCTACAGTCGCTGGGTCGAAGCCGACCGCCAACTGGCCGTCAGCGCCCTGGCCTTCTGCGAAGGCAAGGCCGACCTGGCCACCGCACGCGCCGACTTCCTGCACGCACAAAAAGCCTGGGCCGAGTTGCAACCGCTGCTGATCGGCCCGCTGGCCGAGGGCAACCGCGCCTGGCAGGTGCAGTTCTGGCCCGACAAGAAGAACCTGGTGGGCCGTCAGGTCGAGCAGCTGGTCAACGGCGACAAGCCGGTGGATGCCGAGACCGTGGCCAAGTCCAGCGTCGTGGTGCGCGGCCTGTCGGCCTACGAGTACATTCTGTTCGACAGCAAGCCGGACGTCGCCACCGCCGAACAGAAGGCCCGTTATTGCCCGCTGCTGGTGGCCATCGGCGAACACCAGAAGAACCTCGCCGAAGAGATCCTCAAGGGCTGGAACAGCACCGACGGCATGCTGGCGCAGATGACCAAGTTCCCCAACCAGCGCTACGCCGACTCCCATGAGGCGATCGCCGACCTGCTGCGCGCCCAGGTCACCGCGCTGGACACCCTGAAGAAGAAGCTCGGCACGCCGATGGGGCGCCTGAGCAAGGGCATCCCGCAGCCGCTGCAGGCTGAAGCCTGGCGCAGCCACTCCTCGCTCAAGAGCCTAGAAGCCAGCCTGATCGCCGCCCAGACCGTGTGGGTCGGGGTCGACAACCAGGGCCTGCGCGGCCTGCTGGGCAAGGACCAGAAGGCCCTGGCCGACAAGATCGACGCGGCCTATGCTGATGCCCTCAAGCAACTGAAGGCGATCGACAGGCCCCTGGGCGAAATGCTCCAGGACGATGCCGGCCGCGAGCAACTGAACGCCTTCTACGACAGCCTGAACGTGGTTCACCGCCTGCATGAAGGTGAACTGGCCAAGGCGCTGAACATCCAGCTGGGCTTCAATGCCAACGACGGTGACTGATCATGTTGCGACGCCAGGCCCTCAAACTCGGTAGCGTGCTGCTCAGCGCCCTGACCCTGGGTGGCTGGACCCTGTGGCGCAGCAAGGGCCAGCAGCCGCTGCTGCTGTCGGCCCGTGACGATGCCGACGGCAAGCACTATGCCGTGGGCTATCGCCTGGACGGCACCCAGGTGTTCGCCACCCAGGTCGGCCTGCGCTGCCACGACATCATCAACCACCCCGAGCGGCCGATCGCGCTGTTCGTGGCGCGCCGCCCCGGCACCGAGAGCTACCTGATCGACCTGCGCGACGGGCGCCTGCTGCAGACCCTGGCCTCGCAGCCGAACCGGCACTTCTATGGCCACGCGGTGATCCACAAGGGCGGCGAATGGCTGTACGCCACCGAGAACGACACCACCGACCCGGGCCGTGGCGTGCTGGGTGTGTACCGCTTCGAAGGCGAACACCTGGCCCATCATTCGGAAATCCCGACCCACGGCATCGGCCCGCACCAGGTGTCGTGGCTGCCTGACGGCGAGACCCTGGTGGTGGCCAATGGCGGTATCCGCACCGAAGCCGAGAGCCGGGTGGAGATGAACCTGGATGCGATGCAGCCCAGTCTGGTGCTGATGCAGCGCGACGGCACCCTGCTGAGCAAGGAAACCCTGAGCCAGCAGATGAACAGCGTGCGCCACCTGGCGATTGCCGACGACGGCACCGTGCTGGCGTGCCAGCAGTTCATGGGCGGCTCGGACGAAACCGCCGAGCTGCTGGCGATCAAGCGTCCGGGGCAGCCGTTCGTGGCCTTCCCGGTGCCGGAGCGCCAGTTGCAGTCCATGGCCCAGTACACCGCCAGCGTGGCGGTGCACAGCGAGCTGCGACTGGTGGCGATGACCGCGCCACGGGCCAACCGCCTGTTCATCTGGGACCTGGACAGCGCCGAGGTGAAGCTGGATGCGCCGATGCCGGACTGCGCGGGCGTGGGCGCAGTGGCCGATGGCTTTGTGGTGACCTCCGGGCAAGGGCGTTGCCGGCTGTACGACTGCCGCAAGGCAGCGCTGGTGGGGCAACCGCTGCAACTGCCTTCGGGGTTGTGGGACAACCATCTGCACCTGATCTGATATAGCGATCGCGGGTCAAGCCCGCTCCCACAGGGAACACCTGGAACCTTGTGGGAGCGGGCTTGACCCGCGATGACGTCGGTACAGACAACATAAAATATACCGAACCAGCACGCCGCCCCCTGCGCCGCGACCGACTAGACTTGCGCAACAACGCTTCCAGGGAGCTGGTCCATGCTGCGCCGTCGCATGCTCATCATGCTGGGTATCGTCCTGCTGCTGGTGCTGGCCCTGGGCGGCTACAAGGGCTTGTCCATCTACCGCCAGATCCAGCAGTTCTCCGCGCCCAAGCCGCCGGTCAGCGTCGCCGCCGCCGAGGCGCGCGAGCAGCCCTGGCAAAGCCGCCTGCCCGCCGTGGGCAGCCTCAAGGCCCTGCAAGGGGTGGACCTGAGCCTGGAGATCGCCGGCACGGTCAAGGCCCTGCACTTCGAATCCGGCCAGCAGGTCAAGGCCGGGCAACTGCTGCTGCAGCTGGACAGCGACGTGGAGACTGCCCTGCTCGGCACCGCCCAGGCCGACCTCGGGCTGGCCCAGGTGGATTATCAGCGAGGCAGCCAGCTGGTCGGCAGCCAGGCCATCTCCAAGGGCGAATTCGACCGCCTGCGCGCCCAACTGCTGCGCAACCAGGCGGTAGTGGCGCAACTCAAGGCATCCCTGGCGAAAAAGAGCATCAACGCGCCGTTCACCGGCACCATCGGTATCCGCCAGGTCGACCTAGGCAGCTACCTGGCCAGCGGCACGGTGATCGCCACCCTGCAGGACCTGAGCAGCCTGTATGTCGACTTCTTCGTGCCGGAACAGGCGCTGCCCAACCTCAGCCTCGGCCAGCAGGCGCTGGTCTCGGTGGCCGCCTACCCGCACCGCAGCTTCACCGCCACCCTCAGCGCGATCAACCCCAAGGTCGACGACACCACCCGCAACCTGCAGGTGCGCGCCACCCTGGCCAACCCCGACGGCACGTTGCTGCCGGGCATGTTCGCCAGCCTGCAGGTGTTGCTGCCCAACCCGCACAACGCGGTGGTGGTGCCGCAGAGCGCCGTCACCTACACCCTCTATGGCAACTCGGTGTATGTCGCCGTGCCGCAAAAGTCCGAAGACGGCAAGGTGCAGACCACGGCCGATGGCCAGCCGCAACTGATCGCCGAGCGGCGCTTCGTCGAGACCGGCGAGCGCCGCGACGGCCTGGTGGTGATCGCCAAGGGCCTCACGCCCGGCGAAACGGTGGTCACCGCCGGCCAGTTGAAGCTGACCCAGGGCGCTGCCGTCACCCTGAGCGCCGACAAGACCCTGCAAGCAGAACCGACCAGCCAGCCCGGCGCCGACTGACCAAGGAACCGCCATGGCCTTTACCGACCCGTTCATCCGTCGCCCGGTGCTGGCCAGCGTGGTCAGCCTGCTGATCGTGCTGCTGGGGTTCCAGGCCTGGAGCAAGCTGCCGATCCGCCAGTACCCGCAGATGGAAAACGCCCTGATCACGGTGACCACCGCCTACCCAGGAGCCAACGCCGAAACCATCCAGGGCTACATCACCCAGCCCCTGCAGCAGAGCCTGGCCAGTGCCGAAGGCATCGACTACATGACCTCGGTGAGCCGGCAGAATTTTTCGGTGATCTCGATCTACGCGCGCATCGGCTCCGACAGCGACCGGCTGTTCACCGAGCTGCTGGCCAAGGCCAACGAGGTCAAGAACAAGCTGCCCCAGGACGCCGAGGACCCGGTGCTGAGCAAGGAAGCCGCCGATGCCTCGGCGCTGATGTACATCAGCTTCTACAGCAAGGAGCTGAGCAACCCGCAGATCACCGACTACCTGTCGCGGGTGATCCAGCCCAAGCTCGCCACCCTGCCCGGCATGGCCGAAGCCGAGATTCTCGGCAACCAGGTGTTCGCCATGCGCCTGTGGATCGACCCGGTGAAGCTGGCCGGCTACGGCCTGAGCGCCGGCGATGTGACTGCCGCGGTGCGCCGCTACAACTTCCTGTCCGCCGCCGGCGAGGTCAAGGGCCAGTACGTGGTCACCAGCATCAACGCCACCACCGAACTCAAGTCGGCCGAAGCCTTCGCCGCCATCCCGCTCAAGACCAAGGGCGACAGCCGCGTGCTGCTGGGCGATGTGGCACGGGTGGAGATGGGCGCGGAGAACTACGACACGGTCAGCTCGTTCGACGGCACGCCGTCGGTGTACATCGGCATCAAGGCCACCCCGGCCGCCAACCCGCTGGACGTGATCAAGGAGGTGCGCAAGCTGATGCCGGAGCTGGAAGCGCAGTTGCCGCCCAACCTCAAGGCCTCCATCGCCTATGACGCCACGCTGTTCATCCAGGCCTCCATCGACGAGGTGGTCAAGACCCTGGTCGAGGCGGTGCTGATCGTGATCGTGGTGGTGTTCCTGTTTCTCGGCGCGCTGCGCTCGGTGCTGATCCCGGTGATCACCATCCCGCTGTCGATGATCGGCGTGCTGTTCTTCATGCAACTGATGGGCTACTCGCTGAACCTGTTGACGCTGCTGGCGATGGTGCTGGCCATCGGCCTGGTGGTGGACGATGCGATCGTGGTGGTGGAGAACATCCACCGCCATATCGAGGAGGGCAAGACGCCGTTCGACGCCGCGCTGGAAGGCGCCCGGGAGATCGCCATGCCGGTGGTCTCGATGACCATCACCCTGGCGGCGGTGTACGCCCCCATCGGTTTCCTGGAGGGCCTCACCGGGGCCCTGTTCAAGGAGTTCGCCCTGACCCTGGCCGGGGCCGTGGTGATTTCCGGCATCGTCGCGCTGACCCTGTCGCCGATGATGTGTGCCCTGCTGCTGCGCCCGGAGCAGAACCCCAGCGGCCTGGCCCATCGTCTCGACCAGCTGTTCGAGCGGCTCAAGCGCCGCTACCAGACGCTTTTGCACGGCACCCTCGAGACCCGGCCGGTGGTGATCGTGTTCGCCCTGATCGTGCTGTGCCTGATCCCGGTGTTTCTGATGTTCAGCAAGAACGAGCTGGCCCCGGACGAAGACCAGGGCATCATCTTCATGATGGCCACCGCCCCGCAACCGGCCAACCTCGATTACCTGAACGCCTACACCGACGAGTTCATCACGATCTTCAAGTCATTCCCCGAGTACTACTCCTCGTTCCAGATCAACGGCTTCAACGGCGTGCAATCGGGCATCGGCGGCTTTCTGCTCAAGCCGTGGAACCAGCGCAGCCGCACCCAGATGGAGTTGCTGCCCGAGGTGCAGGCCAAGCTGGCGACCATCAGCGGCCTGCAGATCTTCGGCTTCAACCTGCCCTCCCTGCCGGGCACCGGCGAAGGCCTGCCATTCGCCTTCGTGATCAACACGCCGAATGACTACGTGTCGTTGCTGGAAGTGGCGCAGC
Source organism: Pseudomonas sp. PS01300 (assembly GCF_029960155.1). Taxonomy (NCBI): domain Bacteria; kingdom Pseudomonadati; phylum Pseudomonadota; class Gammaproteobacteria; order Pseudomonadales; family Pseudomonadaceae; genus Pseudomonas; species Pseudomonas sp. PS01300. Next base: position 15,360 of record NZ_JASCPN010000027.1, read on the forward strand.
GGGTCAAGGACCGCGCCCAGGCCTCGGGCAAGTTCGCCTTCCTGGACATCGACCTGGCATTCGACAAGCCGGAGGTGGTGGTGGATATCGACCGGGCCAAGGCGGCGCAGATGGGGGTGTCGATGGATGCCCTGGGCGGCACCCTGGCCACGCTGCTGGGCGAGGCCGAGATCAACCGCTTCACCATCGAGGGGCGCAGCTACAAGGTGATCGCCCAGGTCGAGCAGGCCTACCGCGACAACCCCGGCTGGCTGAACAACTACTACGTGAAGAACGAGCAGGGCCGGATGCTGCCCCTGTCGACCCTGATCAGCGTCAGCGACCGCGCGCGGCCGCGCCAGCTCAACCAGTTCCAGCAGCTGAACTCGGCGATCATCCAGGGCTTCCCGCTGGTGAGCATGGGCGAGGCCCTGGAGACGGTGCGCAGCATCGCCCAACAGGAGGCACCGGCAGGCTTCGCCTTCGACTACAGCGGGCAGGCACGTCAGTTCGTGCAGGAAGGCAGTGCGCTGTGGGTGACCTTCGGCCTGGCGCTGGCGATCATCTTTCTGGTGCTGGCGGCGCAGTTCGAGAGTTTCCGCGACCCGCTGGTGATCCTGGTGACGGTGCCCCTGTCGATCTGTGGAGCATTGATTCCGCTGTTTCTGGGGTGGTCGAGCATGAACATCTACACCCAGGTGGGGCTGGTGACGCTGATCGGGCTGATCAGCAAGCACGGCATCCTGATCGTCGAGTTCGCCAACCAGTTGCGCCTGCACAAGGGGCTGACTGCGCGGGATGCCGTAGAGGAAGCGGCAGCGATACGCCTGCGGCCGGTGCTGATGACCACGGCGGCGATGGTATTCGGCATGGTGCCGCTGATACTGGCGACGGGCGCCGGGGCGGTGAGTCGGTTCGACATCGGCATGGTGATCGCCACCGGGATGTCGGTGGGCACGCTGTTCACGTTGTTCGTGTTGCCGTGCGTGTATACGTTGCTGGCCAGGAAGGAAATGCCAAGTACGGCGCTCGAATCGAGTTGAACGCATCGCGGGTCAAGCCTGCTCCCGCAAGGATCACTGCAACCCTGTGGGAGCGGGCTTGACCCGCGTGGATACACTTCATCACCCGTTGGAGCGCAGCCCCCGGCTCATGCCGAACAGGAACAACAGCAGGTCATGGTCCGGTTGCGCCGTGACGACCGGCTTGGCCGTCCGCGGCAGCGGACACTGCGCGCCCAGGTCGATGGAACTGAGCACCTGCGGACGCGGCTCCTCCCACGCGGCGAAAGCCACCGAAGCCACCGCCAACGCCACAAGCAGAAACAAACCTCGTGCTATTTCTAGTTTCATTGCTCTAAACCTTTGACAGCGCTGCCAAACGCCACTTCGTAAAAGTAGAGCAACTTCTTCCAGTCCGCATCGTTCCACGACGAATGGCGGCGCAGTTGCTTCAGGTCATTGGCGGCCGCACGCTGGCAGCTGATGCGCCGGCGGCACTTCTCCAGGTCCAGCAAGGCGACCTCGGCACGCGCATCCGCGCCCTCGCCGGTCACCTTCACGAAAATATGCTTGCTGTACAGGCAGCCATGCTGCCAGTGCCCGCGGTGCATGCGCGCCAGGTTGCCGGCCAGGTCCTCGAGCACCCGGTCGTGCAGCGCCTCGCCGTGCTGCTCGCGCCCGCCGCCGGCGTACCACAGGTCGATCTCCTCGAAACCGTCCAGCGCCTCGCTGACGAGCAGCGCCCGCCACTGGTGCTGGGCATCGCGCTCCACGCCGCAATAGACGATATGCGGCACCCGCACGCCCAACTGCTCGAAACTGCTCAGGGCAGCGAACTCACGCAATACCGTGGGGCGACCGAAGGGGTGCAGCAGGCTGCGGTAGATATGCCCGACCTGGCGCTTGGCATACAGCAGATGGCCCGTCTCGTCGCTCAGGCGCTGCACGCCGCTTTCGCCGCCACGCCGCTGGTTGGGTGCCTCCACCCATTCGCCCTGGCGCTGCCAGAAGTAATCGAATTGATCCGAGACCGCCGTACCGCCCGTTCCTTCCACAGCCATTCCTTCACCCCTTGCGCAATACGTAAACTCGCCACATCGCATAGAACGGCAAAAAGTCCATTCGTTCCTGAATACGGAAACCTGCGGCCTCGAACTCCTGTTCAACCGTAGCAGCTGGTAACACAAAACGGTTCTGGTAACTGCCATCGGCCTGCCCGTTGTTACGGCGTGCTTCCAGGCGTTTACGCCGCCAGGCCTTGATGTTGCCGTCCACCCACAACGAGATAATCACGCTGTCGCGGCTAACCCGTTGAAACTCCGAAAGAATCGCCTTGCGATGGGCCGCTTCGCCAATGTGGTGGAACAGCCGCATGCAGAAAATGCTGTCTACCGCGTTGTCCGGCAGATCGATGGCGAAGGCTGATGTCTGCAAGGGCCGTACCCGTTTGACCACTTCTGCCGGTTGCGACCCGCAGGCGATCTGCAGCATGGCGGCGGAATTGTCGGCGCCGATGATCACGCGGTTGGCCTTTTCGGCCAGCAGCGGCCAGAAACGGCCGGCACCGCTGGGCAGGTCCAGCACCAGGCCAGGCTCCCCGGCCAGCGCCAGGGCACGCCGGGCCAATTGCTCGTCACGCTGGTGGGACAAGCGGCGGGCAATGCCGTCCTGGTGCTTGTGCAGGTACTGTTGAGCGTGCTGCTCGTCGTACTTCTCGGAAAACTTGAGCTTGATGGGACTGCGCATGGTGCATCTCCTGACTCCAATGCCGCCTACCTTAAGCAGGGCGACGTTGGCGTCAGGTCATGCGAACGTGAAAAAAATGTCAGGTTGCGTCGGTAAGTTACAAGGTGTTTCCGGGGGCCTGCGACCCGGCCGTGCCCAATTTCACATGGAACCGGCAACCATGGGGCTCGGCGGCGCTCAGGCTGACGCTCCAGCCCTGGTCCTCGCAGATCCGCTGCACCAGCGACAGGCCCAGCCCGAGCCCCTCCCCGCGTTTTTCGCCGCCGCGCACGAACGGCTGGAACATGGCCTCGCGATGCTCCTCGGGAATTCCCACGCCGCTGTCCTCGACGGTGAAGCCATCGGGCTCCAGGGTGAGGCGGATGTACCCCTGGTCGGTGTAGTGCGCCGCATTGCGCAGCAGGTTGCCCATCACCGATTGCAGGAACGTGGCGTTGTACAGGGTCGGCAGCGCGCCGGTGTCGTGGTAGGTGAGGGTCAGCCCCTTCTGCTCGATGGTGTCGCGCCAGACGCCGATCAGTTCGTTGCCCACCTCACGCAGGCTTGCCCGCGAAGCGACGGCACCCTCGTCGCGCTGGGCGCGGGCGAGCATGAGGAAGGTCTGCACCAGCTCGCGCATTTCTTCGGTGGCCCGCGAAATGCGTTCGACCTGGGCGCGGGCGCGATTGTCGATGGCCGGGTTCTCCAGCAGCAGCTCGCACGAGCTGGCCAGCACCATCAGGGGCGTGCGCAGTTCATGGCTGACATCGCTGGTGAACAGCCGCTCGCGGGTCAGTGCATCACGCAGGCGCCCCAGGGTGGCGTCGAAGGCCACCGCCAGTTGCCCCACTTCGTCGGCCGCGTAGTCCGGCGCCAAGGGCGGCGCCAGGCCCAGCAACTGGTCGCGGTGGCGCACCTGGCGCGCCAGCCGGATCACCGGGGCCATCACCCGACGTGCCAGCACCCAGCCGAGGAATACCGCCAGTGCCAGGCTGAGCACGAAGCCCACCACCACCACGGCGAACAGCACGCGCTCGCGTTCTTCGAAATCGCTCTGGTCCTGCAGCAGCACGTAGTGCCGCCCGTCCACCACCTCGACCATGGCGTGGTACGACAGGTGCTCGCGAAACACTTCGTGAAACCCCGGGGTGAGGTGGCGCAGGTCCTTGGGCAGGTCGAAGTCGTCGCGCCCGCCACTGTAGTAGAACAACTGGTCGGGCCGCGGGCGGTGGCTCCACTCCGATACGCTGTCCATCAGCAGCATGCGCTTGAGGTCGCCCCCCAATACCGAGGAAATCAGGCGCTCTTCCACCAGGTGCACGGTGGCCACGATGCCGAAGGCGAAGGCCCCGGCCACCAGCGCGCTCATCAGCGCGAAGGCGATGATGATGCGCTGGGCAAGGCTTTGCTTAAACTCCATCACGACCCTCGGCCAGTCGATAGCCAACACCGTGCACGGTATGCAGCAGGGGCTTGTCGAATGGCTTGTCGATCACCTGGCGCAACTGGTGGACGTGGCTGCGCAGGCTGTCACTGTCGGGGCAGTCGTCGCCCCACAGGGCTTCTTCCAGTACCTCGCGGCGCAGCACGTGGGGGCTCTTCTGCATCAGCACTGCAAGCAGCTTGAGGCCGACCGGGTTGAGCTTGAGGAACTTGCCCTGGCGGGTGACCTCCAGGGTGTCGAGGTCGTAGCTCAGGTCGCCGACGTTCAGGCTGCGCCGGCCACCGCCCTGGGCCCGGCGCAGCACAGCTTCGATGCGCGCGGCCAGTTCCGACAGGGCGAACGGCTTGAGCAGGTAGTCGTCGGCGCCGGAGCGAAAGCCCTGCAGGCGGTCGTCGAGCTGGTCGCGGGCGGTCAGCATGATCACCGGGGTATCGCGCCGGGCATCCTCGCGCAGGCGCTTGCACAAGGTGTAGCCGTCGATGCCGGGCAGCATGATGTCGAGTACGATCAGGTCGTAGTGCTCGGTGGCAGCCAGGTGCAGGCCCGACAGGCCGTCCTGGGCGCAGTCGACGGTGTAGCCCTTGAGGCCCAGGTAATCGGCCAGGTTGGCCAGGATATCGCGGTTGTCTTCAACCAGTAGAATTCGCATCGGTACCTCTCCCCGTCCTCGTTTGCCTGCTTGGCAGGCGCAGCTTAAGGCCATCGTCCAGGCCCCGCCAGCGCGGCATGGATTTAATCGCAACTGACATTTTTTTCACCCCAGCTTCACACATAGCGTAGGCGCGCCGGCACACAATCGGCAGTTTCCATTGCCTGCCTGGACCCTGCCATGCCTGCCACTCCCCCTTTGCCCGCGTCCCGCCCGCTTAACCTGTGGATTGCCCTGGGCATTCCGCTGCTGACCGCCGTGTGCCTGATCCTGCTGGAGCTGACCGACCTGGACATGGCCCTGGCCAACCTCGCGTTCGACCCGCAGGCGGGCCAGTTCATCGGTCGTCACAGCTATTTTCTCGAAGACATCCTGCATGACCGCGCCAAGGAGCTGGTCATCCTGTTCGCGGTGCTGGCCATCGTCGGCTTTGCCGCCAGCTTTGTGCTGCAGCGCCTCAAGAGCTGGCGCCGGGAACTGGGTTGCCTGGTGCTGGCGATGGGCCTGTCGACCGGCTTCGTGACGCCGCTCAAGGCCGCGACGGCGGTGCAGTGCCCCTGGAGCCTGAGCGAATTCGGCGGCCAGGAAACCTACAGCAAGCTGTTAGAGGCCCGCCCCGCCACCGACAAGCCAGGGCGCTGCTGGCCGGGCGGGCATGCGGCCACGGGGTTTACCCTGTTTGCGCTGTTTTTTGTCCTGCGTGATCGCAAGCCACGCCTGGCCAAGGCCGCGCTGGTGTTCGCCTTTGGCCTGGGGGTGGTGTTTTCGGTGGGCAGGATGCTGCAGGGCGCCCACTTCTTTTCGCACAATGTGTGGACAGCGGTGTTCTGCTGGCTGATCGGGTTGGGGTGCTACTGGCTGGTGTTGTATCGCAAGCCGTCACTGGCCGCTTCGCCAGCCAGGCTGGCACCTACAGGATTCGCTGAACGTCTGTAGGAGCCAGCCTTGCTGGCGAAGGGTTTCTGCCAGACATAAAAAAGCCCCGCACAAGGCGGGGCTCTTCTTCAAGCGGGTGAGGCTGGCTTACATCATGCCGCCCATGCCGCCCATGCCACCCATGCCGCCCATGTCAGGCATGCCACCGGCAGCCTTGTCTTCAGGCGCATCGGCAACCATGGCTTCGGTAGTGATCATCAGACCACCGATCGAGGCCGCGGCCTGCAGAGCCGAACGGGTCACCTTGGCAGGGTCCAGGATGCCCATTTCGATCATGTCGCCGTACTCGCCGGTAGCAGCGTTGTAACCGAAGTTGCCCGAACCTTGCTTGACCTTGTCGACTACCACGCTTGGCTCGTCGCCGGCGTTGGCAACGATCTGGCGCAGTGGGGACTCGACGGCGCGACGCAGCAACTGGATACCCACGTTCTGGTCTTCGTTGTCGCCCTTGAGCTCGGCAATGGCCTGCAGCGAGCGAACCAGCGCCACGCCACCGCCAGGTACCACGCCTTCTTCGACGGCTGCGCGGGTAGCGTGCAGGGCGTCTTCAACGCGGGCTTTCTTCTCTTTCATTTCAACTTCGGTGCCGGCACCGACCTTGATCACGGCAACACCGCCAGCCAGCTTGGCCAGACGCTCTTGCAGTTTTTCACGGTCGTAGTCCGAGGAAGTCTCTTCGATCTGAGCACGGATCTGCTTGACGCGTGCTTCGATGTCGGCTTCAACGCCAGCACCGTCGATGATGGTGGTGTTTTCCTTGGACAGGGTCACGCGCTTGGCGTTGCCCAGGTGCTCCAGGGTGGTCGACTCCAGGCTCAGGCCGATTTCTTCGGAGATCACGGTACCGCCGGTCAGGACGGCGATGTCCTGCAGCATGGCCTTGCGGCGGTCGCCGAAGCCAGGTGCCTTGACCGCAGCCACTTTCACGATGCCGCGCATGTTGTTGACCACCAGGGTAGCCAGCGCTTCGCCTTCGACGTCTTCAGCCACGATCAGCAGCGGACGACCGGCCTTGGCAACGGCTTCCAGTACTGGCAGCAGTTCGCGGATGTTGGAGATCTTCTTGTCGACCAGCAGCAGCAGCGGGCCGTCGAGCTCGGCAACCATGGTGTCCGGCTTGTTGACGAAGTAAGGGGACAGGTAGCCACGGTCGAACTGCATGCCTTCTACAACCGACAGTTCGTTTTCCAGGCCCGAGCCTTCTTCGACGGTGATCACGCCTTCTTTACCGACTTTTTCCATGGCTTCGGCAATGATTTCACCGATGGAGGTGTCGGAGTTGGCCGAGATGGTACCGACCTGAGCGATGGCCTTGGAATCGGCGCATGGCTTGGACAGGTTCTTCAGCTCTTTGACGATGGCGATGGTGGCCTTGTCGATACCGCGCTTGAGGTCCATCGGGTTCATGCCGGCAGCAACGGCCTTGAGGCCTTCGCTGACGATGGCCTGAGCCAGAACGGTAGCGGTGGTGGTGCCGTCGCCCGCTTCGTCGTTAGCCTTGGAGGCCACGTCTTTCAGCAGTTGGGCGCCCATGTTCTCGAAGGCGTCCTTGAGTTCGATTTCCTTGGCAACCGAAACACCGTCTTTGGTGATGGTTGGCGCGCCGAAGCTCTTGGCCAGAACCACGTTGCGGCCTTTCGGGCCCAGGGTCGCTTTTACCGCGTCAGCCAGAACGTTGACGCCAACCAGCATTTTCTTACGGGCGGAATCGCCGAATTTTACGTCTTTAGCAGCCATGATCGTTTAATCCTTGAATACTTTGGAGTAACGGGAAACCAGCGGATCAGCCTTCGATAACGGCGAGAATCTCGTTCTCAGCCATTACCAGCAGGTCTTCGCCGTCAACTTTCACAGTGTTGCTGCCCGAGTACGGGCCGAAAACCACCTTGTCACCCACTTTCACGGCCAGCGCGCGCACTTCGCCGTTGTCCAGGATGCGGCCGGTACCCACGGCGACGATTTCGCCACGGTTGGGTTTTTCAGCGGCCGAGCCTGGCAGAACGATACCGCCAGCGGTTTTCGATTCTTCTTCGCTGCGACGGATGACGACGCGGTCATGCAGAGGACGAAGCTTCATTGTCGATCTCTCCTGATAGTGGTTTTCATCGGCCGGTATCGTTACCGGCGTGTTGATGCTTTCGGCGTAGCCGATCGTGGACCGCGGGGCGGGCCACGCATGTATTGTCTGGGGCAAATGCCCAGAAACCTTGCGGTGACCCATACATGAGGTCGGCCAAGGCGATTACAAGGCTTGCCGATGAAAATTTTTGCAGGCCGGCGCGCCAAATGAAAAACGGCCCCGAAGGGCCGTTTCATGCTACGCGGGCAAGCGCTCGCGTCACGGGTCACGCTTTTCGTATTCGCCTTCGATCACATTGGGCTGACGCGGTGCGCCGGGCGGCGCATTGAACGGGTCGTCGCCGAAGGCGCGCTGACGCATGGCCTGGGCTTCGGCGCGCTGGCGCAGCTTGTTGGCCAGCAACCGGCGGCTGAACGGCAACAGCACCATCAGGCCGATCAGGTCGCTGATGAAGCCGGGGAGCAACAGCAGACCGCCACCCAGGGCCAGCATCAGGCCGTGGAACATGTCTTCGGCCGGCAATTCGCCGCGCTGCAGGCTCGCCCGCGCACGCAGCGCGGTGGCAAGGCCCGCGACCCGCACCACCAGCACACCGAGGGCCGAGCCCGCGATGATCAGCAGCAGCGCCGGGAAAAATCCGATCGCGGTGCTGACCTTGAAAAACACATACAGCTCGAGCACCGGGAAAAGCAGAAACAGCAGTAGAAAAGCACGCATCAAGGGTTCCTCTACGCAAGATGTCCTTGCAGGTACGACCTTAAATGGTTGCTGGCCGTTGCAATTTCAACCCTCGACCGCCTCGCGATCAGGCCACTGTTCGGCGCGGGCCAGAAAAACCAGGGCTTCGCGTACTTGTATCGGTGTATTGCAAGACCTTGGAAACGCCAGCCAGTGCAGTCCCTGGCCGATGCGCAGGTGCATGCCCTCGGTATCGATCCCTACCAGCGAGGCCGGTGCGCTGGCAGGCAGGCCGCTGAGCTCGACGTAGTGCGCGATGGCGTTGGCATGGTCGTCGTTCATGTGCTCGACCATGCTCACCTCGGCCTTGCCGGCGAACGGGTTGGCCAGGGTCACGTCGTCCAGCCAGTGAATCGCGCCGAAGCCGCCGATATAGCGATGGCGCACCGGCCTGAGCACCCAGAAGTCGAAGTCGTGGGCACTGTGGTACTGGCTCGATTCGGGGAAGTAGCGGTAATAGCGCCCGGCGGCGGCCTCGATGGCCTCGGGGTCGGCCAGCTTGTGGGCCTCGGCCATCAAGGTAAGACGACCCACCGCCTGCACGTCCTCGGCATCGCGCTCGCCTACCAGCAGCGAACACTTGGGGTCTTTTTGCAGGTTGTGGGTGTGCTGGGCAATGCGACTGATCAGGATCAGCGGGTTACCGTCGGCGTCCAGGCAATACGGCACCACGGAACCGAAGGGGAAGCCGGGCATCGATTTGGAATGGGTCGAGAGTACGCCACGGTACTCCTTGAGCAGCAGCTCTCTTGCCTGCCTTGCAGCCTTCGCGCTCACGGGGGTGCTCCTGGGAAAGGTGTGATCGCGACAAGCTAATCATTATCAGTGGCGATTGCCAAGGGGCCTGCAGGCGCCGGCCCCTGAATGCGAAAGCGGTTTACCAGGCCACGCCGAAGCCGACGGTGTAGCGCGTCTTGTCCAGGTCGCTGTCGCTGGTGCCGCTGATGATGTCCTTCTCGGCCTTCAGGTTCAGCGATGCCCATTCGGTGACCTTGTAGCGCAGGCCTACCTCGGCATCCAGGCTGTAGTCCGCCACGCCGCCCAGCGGCTTGCCAACCTCGCCGTTGGTGAACAGCTCGACCGACTTGCCGATCAGGTAGCGGTTGTAGTCCCACTTCACGCCCAGCGAATAGAAGTTGTCCTTGCCGCCGTCGCTGTACTCGTAGTCGGTGCGGTTGAGCAGCGAACCCAGCGAGAACGCGCCCAGCTCGTCGTCCCAGAACTGGTAGCCCGGGCCGGTACCGACCGTGCGCTGGCGGGTCAGGTCTTCGATGTGATCGCGCTTGTAGTTCAGACGCCCCTGCCAGAACCACTGCTCGGTAATGAAGCGGTCCAGCGCGTATTCGGCGCTCCAGTTGTTGGTGGTTGTCGTGTCGTTCTTGGTCTCGCGGTTGTACTCGCCCTCGGCGTTATGCCGCCAGCGACCGTGACGGGCAGTGGTCTTGAAGTCGACGTCGTAGTCGTCACTGTCGGTTTCGGCGCGCTTGTAGTCCAGTGCCAGGTCGATGTTGCCCTTCCACAGCATGTCTTCGACCAGCGGCTTGGGCTTCATGATCTGCTGGATGCTGGCCAGTTCAACCGCCTTGGGCGCCTCACCATTGGCCAGGATCACCTGGCCGTCTTCACCGGCCTGCAGCGACTTGGCCTTCTCGCCGGTGTAGGCGTCCTGCTTGACCAGCAGTTCCTGGTCGCTCTCCAGGGTCTTGACCTTCTTCCAGTCCAGCGCGATGGAGCCACCGTACTCGGTCTGCAGCACCAGCTTGCCACCGTCGAAGACCTTGATCTTGCCGCTGAGCCGGTCGCCGTTCTTCATCCATACGGTATCGGCCACCGCAGGGGCGCAGACACCGGTCATCACAAGGCACAACAAGACTCTAGAATACATAGGCAGTACAGAAACTCGGGTTCGCAGAAAAATCGGGCATTATCCAGATACCCGCCAGCAGAACAAGGACTGACCCAGCCAATGCCGATGAGTTCAATTCGTATTTGTGCGCCCTGCCCCCTTCACTGCCCCGCAACGCCCCGATGAGCGCGGCCTTGACCGACGCGCAGCAGCGCGCAGAAGACCGACGGACGGCGCTCTACCTGGTGCTGGGCCAACTGCCGCCAGGCAAGGTGGTCAGCTATGGTGAACTGGCGGCCATCGCCGGCCTGGGCCGCGCGGCGCGTTGGGTGGGGCGCACCCTCAGCCAGTTGCCGAGCGACACTCGCCTGCCCTGGCACCGCGTGCTGGGCGCCGGCGGACGCCTGAGCCTGGCCCTTGGCACGCCCTCCGGGGATGAGCAGCGGGCCCGCCTGCGGGCCGAAGGGGTGACCGTCCGGAACAATCGTGTGGATATGTTGCGCCATGGCTGGCGCCCGATGGAGCACAGCGGTTAGAGTGCGCGCTTTGTTTTCGCAAACTTGAGGCAGATGTTGGCCCATGCCCCGTAAAACCTGGCGCGCTGCGCTCGCTGCCTATGCCAGCCCGTCGACCCTGGTGCTGTTGCTGCTCGGCTTTGCCGCCGGCCTGCCCTATATGTTGGTGTTCTCGACCCTGTCGGTATGGCTGCGCGAAGCCGGGGTTGCCCGTGAAACCATCGGTTATGCCAGCCTGATCGGCCTGGCCTACGCCTTCAAGTGGGTATGGTCGCCACTGCTGGACCAATGGCGCCTGCCATTGCTGGGCAAGCTTGGCCGACGCCGTTCCTGGCTGGTGCTGTCACAGATCCTGGTGGTCATCGGCCTGGTCGGCATGGGCTTTTGCGACCCGCAGAAGCACCTGTCGTGGCTGATCGCGCTGGCGGTGCTGGTGGCCTTTGCCTCGGCCACCCAGGACATCGCCGTGGATGCCTACCGCCTCGAGATCGCCGGCGACCAGCGCCAGGCCGCCCTGGCCGCCAGCTACATGGCCGGCTACCGGGTCGCCGCCCTGCTGGCCACTGCGGGCGCGCTGTTCTTTGCCGAAGGGTTCGGCTCCACCGGCTTCAGCTACAAGCACAGCGCCTGGACCGGCACCTATGTGCTGTTCGGCGTGCTGATGGTGCCCGCCCTGATCACCAGCCTGCTGATGCGCGAGCCGCCCGTACCCCTGCGTACCCAGCTGTCGGCGGCGCGCTACGGCTTCGGCCACCAGCTGGCCTCGGTCTTCGTGCTGATCATTCTGCTGGTGTCGGTACCGGCGATGTTCACCCAGCTGTACAACACCGATTTCGCCAGCGTGCTGTTCGAAGGCGCCAGCCTGCTCGACCTGCTGCTTGAAGACCGCGCCTTCCTGCGCGCGATCCTCTATATCACCCTCACCACGCTGTGCCTGTCGTCCATGGGGCGACGCGGGCTGGCCCCGGTGCTGACCCCGGTCAACGACTTCATCGTGCGCTACCGCTGGCAGGCGCTGCTGCTGCTGGGGCTGATCGCCACCTACCGCATGTCGGACACGGTGATGGGCGTGATGGCCAACGTGTTCTACATCGACCAGGGCTTCACCAAGGACCAGATCGCCAGCGTCAGCAAGATCTTCGGCCTGTTCATGACCCTGTTCGGGGCCGGCATGGGCGGCCTGCTGATCGTGCGCTTCGGCATCCTGCCGATCCTGTTCATCGGCGGTGTGACCTCTGCGGCGACCAACCTGCTGTTCCTGATGCTCGCCGACATGGGGCCGAACCTGCAGATGCTGGTGGTGACCATCTCGCTCGACAACTTCAGCTCGGGTCTGGCGACCTCGGCCTTCGTGGCCTACCTGTCGAGCCTGACCAACCTGAAGTTCTCGGCCACCCAGTACGCCCTGCTCAGCTCGATCATGCTGCTGTTGCCGCGCCTGATCGGTGGCTACTCAGGCGTGATGGTCGAGAAGTACGGCTATCACGACTTCTTCCTGATCACCGCGATGCTCGGGGTGCCAACGCTGATCCTGATCGCCTTGCACTGGCACCAGGAACTGCGGCGCGGCAAGCTGGCCCCCGTGGAGCCCGAGACCACCGAGCGCCCCGGAGCCTAGGCCAGCGACGCCAGTTCGGCGTCGTCCTGCAGCACCGTGCGCAACGGCCACAGCGCCAGCAACCCGGCGCAACCTGCCGCCAGGGCGAAGCTCAACAGGCTCGCCCCTGCCCCCAGCATCGCCAGCAAGGCGCCGCCCAGGCCCAGCAAGGCGATGGTGATCATGCCCAGCATCGCCGACACCAGGCCCTTGCTCTGCTCGCTGGAGAACAGCGTCATGCGGTACAGCACCGCGTTGGCGATGCCCAGGCCCAGTGCGTACAGCGACATGCCCGCCACCAGGCTGAACACCGAAGGGTACAGCCAGGTGCCCAGCATGGCCGCGCCCAGGCCGATCAGATACGGCCACAGGGCCTTGCGGATCAGCGCGCGCAGGCTGTAGCGCTCGGCAATGCGATTGATGATCAGGTTGCCCGCAATCAGGCCACCGAACACCGGCAATTGCCACAGTGCATAGTCCAGGGTGCTCAAGCCCTCGTCATGAATCAGCAGCACCGGCGACAGACCGATCCAGCCGATCAGCGGCAGGCCCACCAGGCCCAGGGCAGCGCTGCCGGCAACGAAGCGGCGGTTGCCCAGCAGTTGCCCGTAACCGGCCAGCAAGGGCAGCAGGTGGATGGGCTGGAAGGCCAGGCGCGTACCGTCGCGCCGCTCCACCCCCAGGGTTTCAGGCATGAAGCGGTACAGCGCGCACCAGGTCAGCACGGCGAACCCTGCGAACAGTACGAACAGCCAGCGCCACGAGACCCATTCCAGCAGCACGGTGCCTACCAGTGGGCCGAGCAGCGGCGAAAGCAGCGCGATGTTGGCCAGCAGGGCCATCATGCGCACCGCATCCGCCTCGCTGAAGGCTTCGTTCAGGGCCGGGTAGCTGACCGTGACCACAAAGCCCAGGCCGATACCCTGTAACAGGCGCAGCAGGTTGAACAGCTCGATGCCCTCGACCCAGTAGGTGGCCAGGCAGGCCAGGCAGAAGACGGCGCACCCCCACAGCAGCAGCGGACGCCGCCCGTAGCGGTCGGCCAGCGGGCCGATCAGCCACTGCAGCAGCACACCGCCAAGCAGGTAGAGGTTCAGCGCATGGGGGATGAATTCGGGGCTGGCATTCAGGTCGCCCACCACCGTGGGCATGGCAGGCATCACCACGTCGCTGGCCAGGTAGGTCAGCAATTCGAACAACGCCAGGGTCATGGCGAAACAGAATGCCCGGAACGGGGTGATGTTTATCAGCGGGGTAAGCATGGCAAGGCCTGGCAGGGAAAATCAGCCAGCCTGTATGCCAGAAAAGGCAAAGGTCGGACAGTAACAAGAAGTGAACAAGTGTAATCGGTACACCCGCATCGCGGGGCAAGCCGCGCTCCCACGCGCTCATCACTGTCTCCAGACACATGATGTACCTGTGGGAGCGGGCTTGACCCGCGATGAGCTCGAGGCGTTGTTACTGCACGGCCGCTTCCTGCACCACACGGATTACCCGCTGCGGAAACGGGATGTCGATGCCCTCGGCCTTCAACCGGTCGCGCGCATGCTCGTTGAGCATGAACATCACGTCCCAGTAGTCAGCCGTCTTCACCCAGGCTCGCAGCGACACGGTGATCGAGCTGTCGCCCAGTGCCGAAATCACCGCCTGGGGCGCGCCCGGTTCCTGCAGCACCCGCGGGTCATTGGCCAGGTCCAGCAGCACCTTGCGCGCTACCTGCAGGTCGGCCTCGTAGTCCACGCCCACATCGAACACCACCTTGCGGGTCGGCTGGCGGTTGGTGTTGGTGATGATGCCGTTGGACAGGCTGCCGTTGGGCAGGATCACCGTCTTGTTGTCACCGGTACGCAGCACCGTGTGGAAGATCTGGATGCTGTCCACGGTACCGCTGACCCCCTGGGCCTCGATCCAGTCGCCCAGGCGGAACGGACGGAACAGCAGGATCAGCACCCCGCCGGCGAAGTTCGCCAGGCTGCCCTGCAAGGCCAGGCCGATGGCCAGGCCGGCGGCACCGATGGCGGCCACGAACGAGGTGGTCTCGATGCCGATCATCGAGGCCACGCTGACCACCAGCAGGATCTTCAGAATGATGTTCGCCAGGCTGCTGATGAAGCCTTGCAGCGCCAGGTCGGCGTTGCGCAGGGCCAGCAGCTTGCCCAGGCGGTAGGTGACCTTGTTGATCACCCACCAGCCGATGGCCAGGGTCAGCAGCGCCAGCAACAGGCGACTGCCGTATTCCATGATCATCGGGATCCAGGTCTGCGAAGTCCTGACCAGCTGATCCACTTCAGCGTTCAAATCCATAGGTTGTCTCCTGATGCCGGGCGGCAAAAAACGGGGAAAGCGTGGCGCCGCAATCGTTTCAGCGGCCGCAGAAACCTCGGACGCCGAAACGGCGCCAAGGTTCCGGGTGCACGGGGATCAGTCGCGGAAGTTGTTGAACTGCAGCGGCATGCCGAACTCCTTGGCACGCAGGGCCGCGATGGCTTCCTGCAGGTCGTCGCGTTTCTTGCCGGTGACACGTACCTGCTCGCCCTGGATGGCGGCCTGGACCTTGAGCTTGGCGTCCTTGATGTGGGCGACGATCTTCTTGGCCAGTTCCTTGTCGATGCCTTCCTTCAGCGTCGCTTCCTGCTTCATCACCTTGCCCGATGCGAAGGCATCCTTGACCTCCAGGCACTGCACGTCGATCTTGCGCTTGACCAGCGCCAGCTTGAGGATGTCGATCATCGCCTCGAGCTGGAACTCGGCCTCGGCGGTGAGGTTGACGGTCAGTTCCTTTTCCTTGAACTCGAAGCTGCCCTTGCCCTTGAGGTCGTAGCGGCGGTCGAGCTCCTTGACCGCGTTTTCCACGGCGTTGGTGACTTCGTGCTTGTCCAGTTCCGATACCACGTCGAACGACGGCATATCCATTCTCCAAAAAAATAAACGCACGCTCATGGGCCCCTGGTCGCAGAGCATGATGGAGCGTGCCGGGTTTGACGGTTAAAATGCGGGTTCATTATAACGGTTGCGAAACGCAGATGAGCAGCACCTGGCATATTCTCGGCGCCGGCAGCCTGGGCAGCCTCTGGGCCTGCCGCCTGGCTCAGGCCGGCAAGGCGGTCCGCCTGATCCTGCGCGACCCTGCGCGCCTGCACGCCTACGAGGCGGCGGGCGGCCTGAGCCTGGTACACAACGGCCAGGCGCAGCGCCACGCGATCCCCGCCGAAACCGCCGATGCAGGCACGCCTATCCACCGGCTGCTGGTGGCCTGCAAGGCCTACGACGCGCCCGCAGCAGTGGCGCAGCTGGCGCCGCGACTGGCGCGCAATGCCGAGCTGGTGCTGCTGCAGAACGGCCTGGGCAGCCAGGACGAAGTCGCCAGCCAGGTCCCCCACGCACGCTGCATCTTCGCCTCCAGCACCGAGGGCGCGTTTCGCGAAGCCGACTGGCAGGTGAACTTTGCCGGGCATGGCTTCAACTGGCTGGGCGACCCGGCCAACCCGCTGCCGCCCGATTGGCTCGACGACCTGACCGACGCCGGCATCCCGCACCAGTGGACCCCGGACATCCTCACCCGGCTATGGCGCAAGCTGGCGCTCAACTGCGCCATCAACCCACTGACCGTGCTGCATGCGTGCCGCAACGGCGGCCTGGCCGAGCATCACTGCGAGGTGGCCACGCTGTGCGCGGAGCTGGCCGAGCTGCTGCAGCACTGCGGCCAGCCCGAAGCCGCCACCGACCTGCAGGTCGAGGTCGAACGGGTCATCCAGGCCACGGCGGCGAACTACTCTTCCATGTACCAGGACGTGCGCCAGGGCCGACGCACCGAGATCCACTACCTGCTCGGCCACGCCTGCCGCGTTGCCGCCCGCCACGGCCGCCATCTGGCGCACCTTGAACGGCTGCACCGGCGCCTGGTCGAACACCTGAACGCACGCGGGTTGCCCAGCGACTGAGGGCAACGCTACCCTGCCCCTCCACCCACAGGATCACGCCGTCACCATGCCCTTGCGCGAACGCCTGGAAAACCTGCCGGTCGGCCAGAAGCTGCTGGCCGCCCTGCTGGTGCTGCTGATCACCATTCTGCTGGTGGCCAACCTGACCTTCATCAGCGCCGCCTACTGGATCTCCCAGGAGGCCATGGCGCCCCAGGCCCTGCAGACCATCGGCCGCCTGGTATCGCACCCGGAGCTGGCACAGCGCGCCGCCGACTCGCCAGAGGCGGCCAACGACCTGCTCAAGGAACTGGACAGCTACACCCCGCTGCGCGCCGCCGCGCTGTATGGCAGCGACGGCAAGCTGCTGGCGCAGTTGCAGCACGGCGAACCCCTGGCAGTGCCCAAGCGCTACCGCAACATCGAGAGCTGGCGCCTGACCGAGTTTCGCAGCACCCAGCTGGTAACCCTGCCGCGCCCCGGCAACCCGCCCGGGCATCTGCTGCTGGTGGCCAGCAGCGAGCTGCCGATGGCCTTCTATACCGGCACACTGACCGCCAGCCTGGGCATCCTGGTGTTCAGCATCCTGCTATGGATGCTGATTGCGCGGCAGATCAAGCGCCTGATCACCCAGCCGATCTACCAGCTCGAACAGCTCTCGCGCCAGGTGACCCGCGAAGAGAACTATGCCCTGCGCGCGCGCCCCGGCAACCGCGACGAAATCGGCAGCCTGGCCGAGGCGTTCAACACCATGCTGTCGCGCATCGAAGCCCGCGAACAGCAACTCAAGCGCGCCCGCGATGAATTCCAGACCGCCTATGACCAGGCCCAGGGCCTGGCCGAGGAAACCCGTCACACCAACCGCAAACTGGAACTCGAAGTACAGGTGCGCAGCAAGATCGAGCGCAAGCTCACCGGCTTTCAGAACTACCTCAACAGCATCATCGACTCCATGCCCTCGGCACTGATCGCCCTGGACGAACAGCTCTACGTGACCCAGTGGAACCAGGAGGCCAGCGCGCTTTCCGGCACGCCGCTGGACGAGGCGCTGAACCAGCCGATCTTCCTTGCGTTCGAGCCGCTCAAGCCGTTCCTGCCGCAGCTCAAGGAAAGCGTCGAGAAGCACCGCGTGGCCAAGATCGAGCGGGTCACCTGGACCAGGGGCGACGATGCGCGCCACTATGCCCTGACCTTCTACCCGCTGATGGGCGGTGGCGGGCGCGGCGTGGTGATTCGCATCGACGACATCACCCAGCGCCTGTCGCTCGAAGAGATGATGGTGCAGTCGGAGAAGATGCTTTCGGTCGGTGGCCTGGCTGCTGGCATGGCCCACGAGATCAACAACCCGCTGGGGGCGATCCTGCACAACGTGCAGAACATCCGTCGACGCCTGTCCCCCGACCTGCCGAAGAACCTGGAGCAGGCCAGCGAAACCGGCATCGACCTGGGTACGGTCAACCAGTACCTGGAAAACCGCCAGGTACCCCAGTTGCTCGATGGCATCCAGCAGGCCGGCGCACGGGCGGCCAAGATCGTCACCCACATGCTCAGCTTCAGCCGCCGCAGCAACCGCCAGATGGCACCGTGCGACCTGCCGGCACTGATCGACCAGGCGGTGGAGATCGCCGGCAACGACTTCGACCTGACCGAAGGCTTCGACTTCAAGGGCCAGGCCATCGTGCGCCAGTTCGACCCGGCCCTGGGCCCGGTGCCCGGCACCGCCAACGAGCTGGAACAGGTGCTGCTCAACCTGCTCAAGAACGCCGCCCAGGCGATTCACCAGCGCGAAGACGACAGCGAACCGGGGCGTATCATCCTGCGTACTCGGCTCAACCCGCCGTGGGCCGAGATCCAGGTCGAAGACAACGGCGTGGGCATGCCCGAGGCGGTGCGCAAGCGCACCTTCGAGCCGTTCTTCACCACCAAGGAAATCGGCCAGGGCACTGGCCTGGGCCTGTCGGTGTCGTATTTCATCATCACCAACAACCACAAGGGCCAGATGGAGGTGCAGTCGGCGCCGGGTCAGGGCACGTGCTTCACCTTGCGCCTGCCGCTGAGCAACCTGCCGATGCCACCCCCCGGCCCGCCAACGATGGAGTCATGAGCATGGGTTTTCGCTTGTCGAAGATTTACACCCGCACCGGCGACAAGGGCGAAACCGGCCTGGGCGACGGCCGTCGCGTCGCCAAGGACCATCCGCGCATCGAGGCCATCGGCGAGGTGGACACGCTAAACAGCCAGCTGGGTGTGTTGCTGGCAGGCCTGGCCGAGCAACACCTGGACGAGGTGGTCGAAGTGCTGGCGCCGTGTCAGCATCGGCTATTCGACCTGGGTGGTGAGCTGGCGATGCCCAGTTACCAGGCCTTGAACGAGGCCGAGGTACAGCGCCTGGAAGCGGCGATCGACCACTGGAACGAAGAGCTGGGGCCTCTGGAGAACTTCATTCTGCCGGGCGGTTCGGCGCTGATTGCCCAGGCGCATGTATGCCGCAGCCTGGCCCGCAGTGCGGAGCGGCGGTGTCAGCAGTTGAATGCGGCAGAGCCGCTGGCGGGGGTAGGGCTGGCGTACATCAATCGGCTGTCGGACTTGCTGTTCGTGGCGGCGCGGGTGATTGCGCGGCGCCAGGGGGTGGCGGAGGTGTTGTGGCAGGCTGCGGCCAGGCCATGACGCCGCTTCGCCGGCAAGGCCGGCTCCTACAAAGGTCAGCGCCGTCTGTAGGAGCCGGCCTTGCCGGCGAGGCTTCACTCAGGCCTCAGGCCAGAACGCCCGAATTCCGGCCACGCCTTGGGCGCCGAACTGCCAGGCCCGCTCGCAATCAGCCGGCCCCACGCCACCCAGCACATACACCGGCCGGTTGAAGCCTTCGATCAGCTCGCTGGCCTGCTCCCAGCCCAACGGTACCGCCTCGGGATGCGTCTGGGTCGCCTGCACCGGCGACAGGGTGACGAAATCCACCCCCATCTGCTCGGCCAGCGCCAGTTCTTCGGCGTTGTGACAAGACGCGGCCAGCCAGCGCTCCCTGGGGAACGGTCGGCCCTTGGGCGCATATTTGCGCAACTGCTCGGCCGTAAGGTGCCACCCTGCCGCCGGGAAATCGCCCAGCCACTCCAGCGGCCCCTTGAGCATCAACTGCGCCTTGCCGGCACACAGCCCCACCGCATCCACCGCCACATCGCGGTACTTGGGGTCGTAGCCGTTGGGCGCACGCAACTGCACCAGCTTGATCCCGCCGGCAATCGCCTTCTGGATGCCGCGCAGCAACTGCGGGGCTTCCAGTTCGCCCGGGGTGATCAGGTAGTGGCCAGGCAACCGCGCGGCCGCCACGATGGGCTGGTTGGCTTCAGGGAAGTCGTATTGCGGCAGTTCGCGTGGCGACACCCAGGCCAGTGGCTGGCCTTCGGCGCCATGGGGCTCGCCGGTAAAGCCGTCGACCTCCCAAACGTCCAGCAGCACCTGCTTGTCGGGGTAGTCGTGACGCACCTTGATCAAGGGCCGTGCACGAGTCACGACGATGCCCAGTTCCTCGTGCAGCTCGCGGGCCAGGGCGATCTCGACCGCCTCCCCCGCCTCCACCTTGCCGCCGGGAAACTCCCACAGGCCGCCCTGATGCTGGCTGTCGGCACGGCGCGCAATCAGGATGCGCCCGTCGGTGCCACGGATCACCGCAGCGGCAACATGCACCCGCTTCACGACGCACGCTCCGCCAGCGCAGCCTGCTGCCAGGCCTGGAAGGCCGGCCACTGGTAGATGGCCTCGACGTAGGCGGCGGCTGCCGCTGGCAGTTCGACACGGTAGCTGCGCAGGCGCACCGCCACCGGGGCGAAGAAGGCGTCGGCCAGGCTCAGTTCGCCGAACAGGTACGGGCCCGGGGTCTTGGCCACCAGGCGGCACTCGGACCACAGCGCGACGATGCGGTCGATGTCGATCTGCACCTCGAGTGGAATGCTCTCAAGGGCCTGATCGTGGTCCAGGTTCATCGGCATGGTGCTGCGCAGGGCGAAGAAGCCACTGTGCATCTGCGCGCAGGCCGAACGCGCCTGGGCCCGGGCAGCGATGTCGCTGGGCCACAGGTTGGCTTCAGGGTGGCGCTCGGCCAGGTACTCGGCGATTGCCAGCGAATCGGCGATGGTGCCGTGTTCGGACTTGAGCAGGGGCACCTTGCCGGTGGCGGAGTGCGCCAGGATGCGCTGGCGGGTATCGGGCTGGTTGAGGGTGACCAGCAGTTCGGTGTAGGGCACCCTGGCCAGTTCGAGGGCCAGGGCGGCGCGCAGCGACCAGGAGGAATACAGCTTGTCGCCGATGATCAGTTGGTAGCTCATGGGTGGGCTCCATCGGGATGTGCGGGGGCCTATTGCGGGTCAAGCCCGCTCCCACAGGGTTACTGCAATCCTTGAGGGAGCGGGCTTGACCCGCAATACGGTCAGGTACGGTATTCGGCGTTGATCTTCACATACTCATGGGACAGGTCGGTGGTCCAGATCGTCTCGCTGCAGTCGCCACGCCCCAAGTCGATGCGGATGGTGATCTCTTCCTGGGCCATCACGGCCGAGCCCTGGGCCTCGGTGTAGGTGGCGTTGCGGCCGCCTTTGCTGGCGATGCACACATCGTCCAGGTACACGTCGATCAGGCTCACGTCCAGGTTCGGCACGCCAGCACGGCCCACAGCTGCCAGGATCCGGCCCCAGTTCGGGTCGGAGGCGAACAGCGCGGTCTTGATCAGCGGCGAATGCGCCACGGCATAGCCGACGTCCAGGCATTCCTGATGATTTCCACCACCGTTGACCTGAACGGTCACGAACTTGGTCGCGCCTTCACCGTCACGCACGATGGCCTGGGCCACTTCCATGCACACCTCGAACACCGCCTTTTTCAACGCGTCGAACAGCGGGCCGCGGGCTTCGGTCACTTCAGCCACGTCGGCCTTGCCGGTGGCGATCAGCATGCAGCAATCGTTGGTCGAGGTATCGCCGTCGATGGTGATGCGGTTGAACGACTTGTTGGCGCCGTCCAGCAGCAGGTCCTTGAGCACGGCCGGCGCCACCTTGGCGTCGGTGGCGATGTAGCCGAGCATGGTCGCCATGTTCGGGCGGATCATCCCGGCGCCCTTGCTGATGCCGGTCACGGTGATGGTCACGCCGTCATGCTGGAACTGGCGGCTGGCACCCTTGGGCAGGGTGTCGGTGGTCATGATGCCGGTGGCGGCCTCGGCCCAGTTGTTTTCCGACAGGTCGTCCAGGGCGGCCTGCAGCGCGCCTTCGATCTTCTCGACCGGCAGTGGCTCACCGATCACACCGGTGGAGAACGGCAGCACCGCGTCGGCGTCGACACCCGCCAGCTCGGCCAGCCTGGCGCAGGTGCGCTCGGCAGCGGCCAGGCCGGGGGCGCCGGTACCGGCGTTGGCGTTGCCGGTGTTGGTCAGCAGGTAACGCACACTGCCCTGCACGCGCTGCTTGGCCAGGATCACCGGGGCAGCGCAGAACGCATTGAGGGTGAACACGCCGGCAACGCTGGAGCCTTCGGCGCAGCGCATTACCACAACGTCCTTGCGCCCGGGGCGCTTGATGCCCGCAGAGGCAATACCGAGTTCAAAACCTGGAACCGGGTGCAACGTTGGCAAAGGACCAAGACCGACAGCCATGAAAGCGCTCCTAGAAAAAAGGCGCCGGCTCGAGATACCGGCGCTTGAGATGGAACAACGCCGCGACGGTTGGGCCCGTCGCGGCGCGGTGTTCAGATATCAGCAGGGGGCAACGGCGGTGCGATCAGTCGATCTTGCCGTGGCACTGCTTGAACTTCTTGCCAGAACCGCACCAGCAGGGTTCGTTGCGGCCCAGCTTCTGCTCGTTGCGCACCGGCGCTGCGGCCACGGCGACGTCGGCACCCTCCTCAAGCAGCTCGCCCGCTTCCAGGCCAGGGGCCTCGGCGTGCTGGAACTGCATGCGCTGGGCCAGCTCTTCGGCTTCGCGGCGCAGGCGTGCTTCCTCTTCGATCGGGTCTTCGCGGCGAACCTGAACGTGCGAGAGCACGCGGATGGTGTCGCGCTTGATCGAGTCCAGCAGTTCCTGGAACAGGGCAAACGACTCGCGCTTGTATTCCTGCTTCGGGTTCTTCTGGGCGTAGCCACGCAGGTGGATACCGTGGCGCAGGTGATCCATGGTCGACAGGTGGTCTTTCCACAGGTCGTCGATCACACGCAGCAGGATCTGCTTCTCGAAGGTACGCAGGGCATCGGCGCTGGCCTGCTCTTCCTTCTCGTTGTAGGCCGCCATCAGCTCGGCCATCAACTTCTCGCGCAGGGTCTCTTCGTACAGGTGGTCGTCTTCGTCCAGCCACTGCTGGATCGGCAGCTTGACCCCGAAATCGCTGGCCAGTGCCGCTTCCAGGCCCGGCACGTCCCACTGCTCGGGCAGCGACTGTGGCGGGATGTGCTGGGCCACGGTGGCATCGAGCACTTCCTGGCGGAACTCGGCGATGGTGTCGCCGATGTTGGTCGCCGCCAGCAGGCTGTTGCGCATGTGGTAGATGACCTTACGCTGCTCGTTGGCCACGTCGTCGAATTCGAGCAGTTGCTTGCGGATGTCGAAGTTGCGACCTTCGACCTTGCGCTGGGCCTTCTCGATGGCGTTGGTGACCATGCGGTGCTCGATGGCCTCGCCGGACTGCATGCCCAGGGCCTTCATGAAGTTCTTGACCCGGTCGGAGGCGAAGATGCGCATCAGGCTGTCTTCCAGCGACAGGTAGAAGCGGCTCGAGCCCGGGTCGCCCTGACGGCCGGAACGGCCACGCAGCTGGTTGTCGATACGGCGCGATTCGTGGCGCTCGGAGGCGATCACGTGCAGACCACCGGACTCGATCACCTGCTGGTGACGCTTCTGCCAGTCGGCCTTGACCTGGGCAACCTGCTCGGGCGTCGGGTTGTCCATGGCAGCCACTTCGACTTCCCAGTTGCCGCCCAGCAGGATGTCGGTACCACGACCGGCCATGTTGGTGGCGATGGTCAGTGCACCCGGGCGACCGGCCTGGGCGATGATCTCGGCTTCCTTCTCGTGGAACTTGGCGTTCAGGACCTTGTGATCGATGCCTTCCTTGATCAGCAGGTTGGACATGTGCTCGGAGGTTTCGATGGTGGCGGTACCCACCAGCACCGGACGCCCGGAAGCCATGCTCTCCTTGATGTCGGCGATGATCGCGGTGTACTTCTCTTCGGCGGTCAGGTAGACCAGGTCGTTGAAGTCCTTGCGCGCCAGCGGCTTGTTCGGCGGGATCACCATCACGTTGAGCTGGTAGATCTGGGCGAATTCGAACGCTTCGGTGTCAGCGGTACCGGTCATGCCGGACAGCTTGTTGTACAGGCGGAAGTAGTTCTGGAACGTGGTCGAGGCCAGCGTCTGGCTCTCGGGCTGGATGTTCAGGTTTTCCTTGGCCTCGATGGCCTGGTGCAGGCCCTCGGACAGGCGACGGCCCGGCATGGTGCGGCCGGTGTGCTCGTCGATCAGCAGGATCTGGCCGTCCTGCACGATGTACTCGACGTTGCGGTGGAACAGCTTGTGGGCACGCAGGCCGGCATACACGTGGGTCAGCAGGCCCAGGTTGTGCGCCGAGTAGAGGCTCTCGCCCTCAGCCAGCATGCCGACCTGGGTGAGCATCTCTTCGATGTACTGGTGGCCGGCTTCGTTGAGTTCGACCTGGCGGGTCTTCTCGTCGATGCTGTAGTGGCCTTCCTGGGTGACCTGGCCTTCGACCTCTTCGATGTGCTGCTTGAGCTGCGGGATCAGCTTGTTGATCTCGATGTACAGCTTGGAGCTGTCTTCGGCCTGGCCGGAGATGATCAGCGGGGTACGGGCTTCGTCGATCAGGATGGAGTCGACTTCGTCGATCACGGCGAAATTCAGCTCGCGCTGGAATTTCTCTTCCATGCTGAACGCCATGTTGTCGCGCAGGTAGTCGAAACCGAATTCGTTGTTGGTGCCGTAGGTGATGTCGGCGGCATAGGCGATGCGCTTTTCTTCCGGCGGCTGGAACGGGGTGACCACACCCACGGTGAGGCCCAGGTATTCATACAGAGGGCGCATCCAGTTGGCGTCGCGGCGGGCCAGGTAGTCGTTGACCGTGACCACGTGCACGCCCTTGCCGGACAGCGCGTTGAGGTACACGCCCAGGGTCGCCACCAGGGTCTTGCCTTCACCGGTACGCATCTCTGCGATCATGCCCTCGTGCAAGGTCATGCCACCGATCAGCTGTACATCGAAGTGACGCATGCCCATGACCCGCTTGCCGGCCTCGCGCGCAACGGCGAAGGCTTCGGGCAACAGTTGGTCAAGGGTCTCGCCTTTGGCCAGGCGCTCTTTGAACGCTGCGGTCTTGGCCCGCAACTGCTCGTCCGTCAGGGCGACCATCTGCTCTTCGAAGGCATTGACGATCTGTACCGTCTTGAGCATGCGTTTGACTTCACGCTCGTTCTTGCTTCCAAAAAGTTTTTTTAACAAAGGCGCAAACATATTGGCAGGATCTTCCACACGTAGGGATGGAGGGCGGCCCCGTGAGTCGCCCGTGCAGCCCTTATGGCCGCATGCGAACGAGCATTCTACCCGGAAACGATGGTGAGGAAAGTGGCGGATTTCCACGATGCTGGCACAGCGCTTTTGACGGGGCTTTTTTACAATAAGGCCTTTTTCGCCAACTTCAACCCATCGTCACATGAAGAATTACCGGCGGGGCGATCTGTTAAGATGGCGCCACTGTATTTTTCGGACCCTGCCCATGGCTTTTCGCCCCCTGCCCGCCCGTGCACCCGCCGTGCTTTTGCGTGAAGCGCGACCGCTCAAGGCCCTGTTCAGCCAGGCCCAGCGCCTGGCCCAGCTGCAGCGCCTGGTGGAGAGCCAGTTGCAGCCGGCAGCGCGTGAGCATTGCCATGTGGCCTCGTGGCGCGAGGGTACGCTGCTGCTGATCGTCACCGACGGGCACTGGGCCACGCGCCTGCGCTACCAGCAGAAACGCCTGCTGCGCCAGTTGCAGATGATGGAGGCCTTCAGCAGCCTGACCCGCATCAATTTCAGGGTGCAGCCGGTGGCCGGTGTGGCACCCGCGGCGGGGCACCCGATGGACATCTCGACACGTTCGGCGCAGAACATCCACGCTACGGCCGAAGGGATCACCGACCCCAAGCTCAAGGCGGCGCTGGAGCGCCTGGCCAGGCACGGCAAGGGATAGACGAGCGCACAGCGCTCGCAAACCTGCGACTGCGCGGCAATAAAAAAGGGCCACCCGAAGGCAGCCCCAAAAAATAACTAAAGAAGAGAGAGTTCGTACTTACACTGCCGCAACCGGACGCATGTAAGAGATCGGTGCCGTGCTGGCATCTTCGAACGTCACCACTTCCCACGCATCGGTTTCCTCGATCAGCTTGCGCAGCAGCTGATTGTTCAGCGCGTGTCCGGACTTGTAGCCCTTGAACTCGCCGATCAGGCTGTTGCCCAGCAGGTAGAGGTCGCCAATCGCATCGAGGATCTTGTGCTTGACGAATTCGTCTTCGTAGCGAAGGCCGTCTTCGTTGAGCACGCCATCCTTGTCCACGACGATGGCGTTTTCCACGCTGCCGCCGAGGGCGAGGTTGTGCTTGCGCAGGTACTCGATGTCACTCATGAACCCGAAGGTACGGGCGCGGCTGACTTCCTTCACGAACGAGGTGCTGGAAAAGTCCACGCTGGCACTCTGGGTCCGGTTGTGGAACACCGGGTGGTCGAAATCGATCTCGAAACTCACCTTGAACCCTTCGAAAGGCAGGAAAGTGGCGCGCTTGTCGCCGTCTTCCACTGTCACTTCACGCAGGATGCGGATGAACTTCTTGGCTGCGTCCTGTTCTTCCAGGCCGGCAGATTGAATCAGGAATACAAAGGGCCCGGCGCTGCCGTCCATAATTGGCACTTCGGACGCGGAGAGCTCGACGTAGGCGTTATCGATGCCCAGGCCAGCCATGGCCGAGAGCAGGTGCTCTACCGTGTCTACCTTGGTATCGCCATTGACCAGTGTCGTGGACATGGTCGTCTCGCCGACGTTTTCCGCACGGGCAGGGATCTGCACCACAGGGTCGAGGTCGGCACGGCAAAATACGATGCCGGTATCCACAGGGGCGGGCTTGAGGGTCAGGTAAACCTTTTCCCCGGAGTGCAGGCCGACACCTGTGGCACGGATGATATTTTTCAGGGTGCGTTGTTTAATCATGGCATTGGCCGCTTCAGCGCAAATTGCGAACTGGTATCAACAAAGGCTGAGGATAATAGCAGACCCGGCCTTTGCTGAACACCAATCACCTTCATAGCCCTGATAAATTCCATTAATCGGCCTGACGACGCAGGAAAGCCGGGATATCCAGATAATCCAGGTCGTCCTGCGGGTTCAGCTTCTGTGCCGCAGCGGCCCCGGCGTGAGCCTGGTTGCGCATGACGGTCGGACGCTCCAGATCGCGGTAGTTGACCGAAGGTTGCTCCGGACGGGCCGGCGCAGGGGCTGGGGTCTGTACAGCGGACGCTTGCAGGGTGTTGTCGATGACCTTGACCGGTTTCTCGATCTTGGCACCCAGGCCGGTGGCTACCACGGTGACGTGCAGCTCGTCGCGCATGTCCGGGTCGATGACGGTACCGACCTTGACCATGGCGTGGTCGGAGGCGAATGCCTCGATGATGCTGCCCACATCGGAGTATTCACCCAGCGACAGGTCAGGACCTGCGGTGATGTTCACCAGGATGCCGCGGGCGCCCTGCAGGTTGACGTCTTCGAGCAGCGGGTTGCGGATGGCCGCCTCGGTCGCTTCACGCGCACGGTTCGGACCGCTGGCGCAGCCGGTACCCATCATGGCCATGCCCATCTCGCTCATCACGGTACGCACGTCGGCGAAGTCGACGTTGATCATGCCCGGACGCTTGATGATGTCGGAGATACCGCGAACGGCACCGGCGAGCACGTCGTCAGCCTTGGCGAAGGCCGACAGCAGGCTGGCATCCTTGCCCAGGATGGTCAGCAGCTTCTCGTTCGGAATGGTGATCAGCGAATCGACGCTGTCGGCCAGGGCACGGATGCCCTCGTCGGCGATCTGCATGCGCTTGCGACCTTCGAACGGGAACGGACGGGTCACCACTGCAACGGTGAGGATGCCCATTTCCTTGGCCACTTCGGCGATGATCGGAGCAGCACCGGTACCGGTACCGCCGCCCATGCCGGTGGTGATGAACACCATGTTGGTGCCTTGCAGCACTTCGGCGATGCGCTCACGGTCTTCCAGCGCGGCCTGACGACCGACTTCCGGATTGGCACCTGCACCCAGGCCCTTGGTCACGCCGGTACCCAGTTGCAGGATGGTGCGCGCGCCGATGTTTTTCAGCGCTTGAGCATCGGTGTTGGCGCAGATGAATTCGACGCCTTCGATGTTGCTCTTGACCATGTGATTGACGGCGTTGCCACCGCCGCCACCGACGCCGATCACTTTGATGACCGGGCTTTGCGGGACGTTGTCTACGAGCTCGAACATTTTCCCTCTCCTTTCAGTTCTCTAGTTTTTTGCGCCTACTACTACTGCTTTGAAACTTAAAAGTTGCCCTGGACCCAGCGCTTGAGTCGCTCAAGCACCGGGGCCTTCGGTTCATCGCCATAGCTGTTGCTGCTGATACCGGTCAGGGTCACGCCTTCGGACTGCTTCTGCAGGCCATAGGTCAGAAGGCCCACGCCGGTGGAATAGATGGGGTTGCGCACCACGTCGCTCAGGCCCCGCACGGTGTAAGGCACGCCCAGGCGTACCGGCATGTGGAAAATCTCTTCGGCCAGTTCCACCGCGCCTTCCATCTTGGCGGTACCGCCGGTGAGCACGATGCCGGCCGGCACCAGGTCTTCGTAGCCACTGCGACGCAGTTCGGCCTGGATCAGGGTGAACAGTTCGTCGTAGCGTGGCTCGACCACTTCGGCCAGGGCCTGGCGCGACAGTTCGCGCGGCGGACGATCGCCCACGCTAGGCACCTTGATGGTTTCGCCGGCGCCGGCCAACTTGGCCAGGGCACAGGCGTAGCGGATCTTGATCTCTTCGGCGTACTGGGTGGGGGTACGCAGCGCCATGGCGATGTCGTTGGTCACCTGGTCGCCGGCAATCGGAATCACCGCCGTGTGGCGGATGGCGCCCTCGGTGAAGATCGCGATGTCGGTGGTACCGCCGCCGATGTCCACCAGGCACACGCCCAGCTCTTTTTCGTCATCGGTCAGCACCGAGTAGGCCGAGGCCAGTTGCTCGAGGATGATGTCGTCGATTTCAAGGCCGCAGCGGCGCACGCATTTTTCGATGTTCTGTGCTGCATTGACCGCACAGGTGACCACGTGCACCTTGGCTTCCAGGCGCACGCCGGACATGCCCAGCGGCTCGCGCACGCCTTCCTGGTTGTCGATCACGTAGTCCTGCGGCAGGGTGTGCAGCACCCGCTGGTCGGCCGGGATGGCCACGGCCTGGGCCGCGTCCAGCACCCGCTCCAGGTCCGCCGCGCTGACTTCGCGATCGCGGATGGCGACGATACCGTGGGAGTTCAGGCTGCGGATGTGATTGCCCGCCACGCCGACGAACGCCGAGTGAATCCGGCAGCCAGCCATCAGCTGGGCCTCTTCGACGGCGCGCTGGATCGACTGCACGGTGGATTCGATATTGACCACCACGCCCTTCTTCAGCCCGCGCGATGGATGGGTGCCGATACCGACGATTTCCAGGGTGCCATCGGCGGCCACTTCGCCCACCAGTGCAACCACCTTGGACGTACCGATATCCAGCCCGACGATCATTTTGCCGCTATGCGCATTTGCCATGGGTCCTGCCTCTCTCTAATTCTTCGCAACAGCGGGTTGGGCTGTCGTCGGTGCATTCGGTTCCCGCCAGCCAACGGCCAGGCCATTGGCGTAACGCAGATCGATGCGGGCGATGTTCGTGATCTGTTCTTTGAGCGTCTTGTCGTAAATGGCAATGAAGCGGCGCATCTTTTCCACCAGATGGTCGCGCCCCAGCAGCAACTCGATACCCGGCCCGGCGCTGCCGGCACCGGTGGTCAGGAACCAGCTGCCCCGCTCGCGCAGTTCCAGCCGGGCGATCGAGAAGCCCATGGGCCGCAACATCTGGCTCAGTACCTGATATTGCTGCATCACTTGCTGCTGCGCCCGCTGCGGCCCGAACAGCTGCGGCAGGTGCTCGTAGTTGGCAAGCTCGCGCGGGGTGAAGGCCTGGCCCTGGTTGTTGAGCAGGGCCTCGTCGCCCCAGCGCGCCACCGGCAGCTGTTCCTCGAGGCGGATCACCACTTCGTCCGGCCACACGCGACGCACTTCGGCATGCGCGATCCACGGCATCTGCTCGAGCTCGGTGCGCATGCTGGCCAGGTCGACGGTGAAGAAGCTGGCGGCCACATAGGGCGCGATACGCTGCTGCACGGCCTGCTGGCTGATGTAGCTCAGGTCGCCCTGCACGGCGATCTTGGTGATCGGCCGGTCGGCATACGGCATCAGGCGCTGTGCGCCCTCGTAGGCACCGAACCCGGCCACTACCAGCAGAACCGGCCACAGCAGACGCTTGAACACGCTGAAATTGGCCTTGGGCAGGCGCGCCGACAGTGGCTCCTTGGCCACCATCCGGCTGGCACCGCGCGGCACCGGCTTGCGGCCGGTGGCGGGTTGCTGATGACGTACCATCGCGCCTTGCATGGGCTTAACCTCGCGCCTCGACGCTGGCCGCCAGGATCGCCAGCACCAACTGCTGGAAGTCCAGGCCGGCCGCGCGTGCCGCCATTGGGACCAGGCTGTGATCGGTCATGCCTGGTGCGGTGTTGACTTCCAGAGGCCAGAAGTTGCCCTGCTCGTCCTGCATCACGTCCAGACGACCCCAGCCGGCAATGCCGATGGCGTCGCACGCACGTGCGGTCAGTTCGATCAGTTCCTGTTCCTTGGCAGCGTCCAGGCCGCACGGAATGCGGTACTGGGTATCGTTGGCGACGTACTTGGCGTCGTAGTCGTAGAACGTGTGCGGGGTGCCCAGCGCAATCGGCGGCAGCACCTGGCCGCGCAGCACGGCAATGGTGAACTCCGGACCGTGAATCCATTGTTCAACCAATACTTGCGAGTCGTAGGTGGCGGCGTCCTTCCAGGCAACGAT
The DNA here is from genome assembly GCF_029960155.1 of Pseudomonas sp. PS01300. Lineage (NCBI taxonomy): Bacteria > Pseudomonadati > Pseudomonadota > Gammaproteobacteria > Pseudomonadales > Pseudomonadaceae > Pseudomonas > Pseudomonas sp. PS01300. The sequence goes on from NZ_JASCPN010000027.1 coordinate 45,954, forward strand.
CAATTCTTCGACGCTGCTCACTTTCGCCATACCGATACTGGAGCCTTCATGGGCCGGTTTGACGATCAAAGGGAAGCCCAGTTCCGCGCCCGCAGAAATACAGTCTTGCTCGCTGGCCAGCACCGCGTGATGCGGGGTTGGAATACCCAGGCTTTTCCACACCTGTTTGGTGCGCAACTTGTCCATCGCCAGGGCCGACGCCAGGATGCCGCTGCCGGTGTAGGGGATACCCAGGCACTCGAGCAGGCCCTGCATGCTGCCGTCTTCACCGCCACGGCCGTGGAGAATGATGAAGGCGCGGTCGAGCTTCTCGCGCTGCAGACGGTCGAGCAGATCGTCACCCACATCGATGGCGATCACCTCGACGCCGGCGCTGGTGAGCGCCTCGATCACTGCGGCGCCGGACTTGAGCGACACCTCGCGCTCGGCGCTCTTGCCGCCGTACAGCACGCCGACACGGCCGAAGGCCTTCGGGTCAATGGTCGAGTGCAGCTTGGAGTATTGAGCAGTCATTTGGCCTTCCCTGCGGTGGCAACCGCGCCCGCGAACAATGGGCTTTTCAACAATTGCGGGGCCAGGCCACCGATGTCGCCGGCACCCTGGCACAGCAGGATGTCACCGGCACGCAGCAGCGGCTTGACCAGTGGCGCCAGCTCGATGCCGCGCTCGATGTAGATCGGGTCCAGCTGGCCACGCTGACGGATGCTGTGGCACAGCTGGCGGCTGTCGGCCCCCGGAATCGGCTCTTCGCCGGCCGGGTAGACCTCCATCAGCAGCAGCACGTTGGCATCGGCCAGCACCTGCACGAAGTCGTCGTACAGGTCGCGGGTACGGCTGTAGCGGTGCGGCTGGTAGACCATCACCAGGCGGCGCTCCGGCCAGCCACCGCGCACGGCCTTGATCACGGCCGCCACTTCGGTGGGGTGGTGACCGTAGTCGTCCACCAGCATCACGCTGCCACCGTCGACCGGCAGTTCGCCGTACACCTGGAAACGTCGGCCCACGCCCTGGAAGCCCGAAAGCCCCTGCACGATGGCCTCGTCGCTGATGCCCTCGTCGGTGGCGATGGCAATGGTGGCCAGTGCATTGAGCACATTGTGGTTGCCCGGCATGTTCACCGACACGTCCAGCGGCTCGCGGTCACGGCGCAGCACGGTGAAGTGGGTCTGCATGCCCGACTGGCGCACATTGATCGCGCGCACGTCGGCTTCCTCGGCAAAGCCGTAGGTCACTGCCGGGCGCTTGACCAGCGGCAGGATCTCGCGCACCACCGGATCATCCAGGCATACCACGGCCAGGCCGTAGAATGGCAGGTTGTGGAGGAACTCGACGAAGGTCTTCTTCAGCTTGTTGAAGTCGCCCTCATAGGTCGCCATGTGGTCGGCGTCGATGTTGGTGACCACGGCCACCAGCGGCTGCAGGTGCAGGAAGCTGGCGTCGCTTTCGTCGGCTTCGGCGATCAGGTAGCGGCTGGTACCCAGTTGTGCATTGGTACCTGCTGCATTCAGCCGGCCACCGATCACGAAGGTCGGGTCCAGGCCGCCGGCGGCGAACACCGAGGCCAGCAGGCTGGTGGTGGTGGTCTTGCCGTGGGTACCGGCTACCGCGATGCCGTGACGATAGCGCATCAGTTCGGCGAGCATCTCGGCACGCGGTACCACGGGGATACGCCGCTCAAGGGCCGTCGCCACTTCCGGGTTGGCCGTATTGATGGCACTGGACACCACCAGTACATCGGCACTGGCGGCGTTCTCGGCGCGGTGGCCAAGGAAGATTTCGGCACCAAAGGACTCCAGGCGCTCGGTGACCGGCGAGGCCTTGAGGTCCGAGCCGGAAACCTGGTAACCCAGGTTGAGCAATACCTCGGCAATACCGCACATGCCCACGCCGCCGATACCGACGAAGTGGATGCGGCGGATACGGCGCATTTCAGGTTGCGGGATGGCTTTCTGGCTTTCAACCATGGGCCACCTCCAGGCAGATATCGACCACGGTGCTGGTAGCCGCGGGTTTGGCCAGGCGTCGTGCGGTGCTGGCCATGGTGTCGAGTTTTTGCGGTTGCATCAGTACCTCGTTCAGGCGTTCAGCGAGCTGCGCTGCGCCAGTTGTCGCTTGCGGCATCAGGAAGGCGGCGCCTTCACGTGCCAGATAGTGGGCGTTGTGGGTCTGGTGATCGTCGATGGCATGGGGCAGCGGCACCAGCATCGAGGGCAGACCGGCCGCAGCCAGTTCGCTGACGGTCAGCGCACCGGCCCGGCAGATCACCAGGTCGGCCCAGCCATAGGCGTGGGCCATGTCTTTGATGAACGGCTCTACCTGAGCCTCGATCCCGGCCTCGCGATAGCGCTCGGCGGTAATCTGGTCATGCTGCTTGCCGGCCTGGTGGAACACCTCGGGGCGCAGGGCCTCGGGCACCAGGGCCAGGGCCTGCGGCAACAGTTTGTTCAACGGCTCCGCGCCCAGGCTGCCGCCCAGCACCAGCAGGCGCGCGCGGCGCCCGGCCAGTGGCGCGCGCACAGGCTCCAGGAACAGCTCGCCGCGCACCGGGTTGCCGGTGGTGCGCAGTTTGTCGCTGGCCTCGAAGGTGTTCGGGAAAGCTTCGCAGACTCGGCCTGCCAGCGGCACCAGCAGCCGATTGGCGGTACCGGCCTTGGCGTTCTGCTCGTGGATCACCACGGGCACGCCAGCCAGCTTCGCCGCCACACCGCCCGGGCCGGTCACATAGCCGCCAAAGCCGACCACACACACCGGCTTGAGCCGACGGATGATGCGCCGCGCCTGCAGCACCGCCTTGAACAGGGTGAACGGCGCCTTGAGCAGCGACAGCTTGCCCTTGCCACGCAAGCCGGTGACCTGGATCAGGTGCAGTTGCAACCCGGCCTGGGGCACCAGCTCGTTTTCGATACCGCGTGGGGTGCCCAGCCAGTGCACGGTGTAACCGCGTGCCTGGAACTCACGGGCGCAGGCCAGGGCCGGGAACACGTGGCCCCCGGTGCCGCCTGCCATGATCAATACGTTTTTGCCTTCAACGGCCATGTCTTGGCTCCTCGGCAAAATCGCTCTCATCGAATTCATGTTCTTCGCTGCCCAGGTGCGTGCGGCTCTCCCACTCGATGCGCAGCAGCAGGCCCATGCACACGCAGCAGATCACCAGCGAGCTGCCGCCGTAGCTGAGGAACGGCAGGGTCAGGCCCTTGGTCGGCAGCAGGCCGACGTTCACCCCGATGTTGATCAGAAACTGGCCGATCCACAGGAAGGCCAGGCCGTAGGCCATGTAGGCGGCAAAGAACTGCTTGGCTTTCTCGGCCCACAGACCGATGTACATCGCGCGCAGGCTGACGAACACGAACAGCGCAACGGTCAGCAGCGAACCGACCACGCCCAGCTCTTCGGCCAGTACCGAGAACACGAAGTCGGTGTGTGCTTCGGGCAGGTAGAACTGCTTCTGCACGCTGTTGCCCAGGCCCACGCCCAGCCACTCACCGCGGCCGAAGGCAATCAGGGCCTGGGTCAGCTGATAGCCGGAACCGAATTGATCCGACCAGGGGTCGGTGAAGGTGATCAGGCGCGCCATCCGGTAGGGCTGCGCCTGTACCAGAATGAACACCGCCGCCACCGCCAGCACCACCATCAGGCTGAAGCGGAACAGCCCCACCCCGCCCAGGAACAGCATCGCCGCGGCGGCGCCCATCATCACCACCGTGGCGCCGAAGTCCGGCTCCATCAGCAGCAGGCCGGCCATCGGCAGCAGCACGATGAACGGCTTGAAGAAGCCCATCCAGCTCTCGCGCACCTCGGTCTGGCGGCGCACCAGGTAGCCCGCCAGGTAGATCACCACGAACACCTTGGCGATCTCGGAAGGCTGCACGTTGAAGAAGCTGAAGCCGATCCAGCGCATCGAGCCGTTCACTTCGCGGCCGATGCCCGGCACCAGTACCAGCACCAGCAACCCGAAGGCACCGACCAGCATCATGAAGCCCATGCGCTGCCAGGTGGCGATCGGCACCATCATGGTGACGACGCAGGCGACCAGGCCGATGGCCACGTACACCAGGTGACGGATCATGTGGTAAAGCGGGTTGCCCGACTGCAACGCGGCCACTTCCGAGGAGGCCGAGGTGATCATCACCAGGCCAAGGCCCAGCAGCGCCAGGCAGCCCGCGAGCATGGCGAAATCGAGATCGATGCCGCGACCAGTGACCAGGGGGGACGGATAAGGCTTGATGATGCCGAAGATCATGCCAGCCCCTCCACGGCCTGGGCGAACAGGCGCCCACGCTCTTCGAAGTTCTTGAACATGTCCAGGCTTGCGCAGGCAGGCGACAGCAGCACCGCGTCGCCCGGCTGGGCCAGCGCGGCGCCCTGCTGCACGGCTTCGTCGAGGCTGCCGACGCGAATCAGCGGCACGCTGTCGCCCAACGCCTGGGCCAGGCGCTCGGCATCACGGCCCAGCAGCACCACGGCGCGGCAGTGCGCCGCCACCGGGGCACGCAGCGCCGAGAAGTCCGCGCCCTTGCCGTCGCCGCCGGCCACCAGCACCAGCTTGCCGTCGATATCCGCACCCAGGCCTTCGATGGCCGCCAGCGCGGCACCGACGTTGGTGGCCTTGGAGTCGTCGTACCAGCTCACGCCGTCACGCTCGCGCAGCCACTGGCAACGGTGGGCCAGGCCGGCAAAGGTGCGCAGGCTGGCCAGCATGGCGTCGAACGGCAGGCCTGCAGCATGCCCCAGGGCCAGCGCCGCGAGGGCGTTGGACTGGTTGTGCGCACCACGGATCTTCAGCTCGCGCACCGGCATCAGGGTCTGGAACTCGAACGCCAGGTACTTCTCGCCGTTCTCTTCGCGCAGCCCGAAGCCCTTGAAGTCGGGCACATTCAGGCCGAACGTCCAGCACGGCACGTTTTCCATCGGCAGCGGACGGCTCAGTGCATCCTGGCGGTTGACCACCACCTGCCGTGCGCCACGGAAGATCCGGTGCTTGGCCAGGTGATAGGCCGGCAGGCCGCTGTAGCGGTCCATGTGGTCTTCGCTGACGTTGAGCACGGTGGCCACTTCGGCATTCAGCTGATCGGTGGTCTCCAGCTGGAAGCTCGACAGCTCCATCACGTACAGCTCGATGGCGTCGTCCAGCAGGTCCAGTGCCGGGGTACCGAGGTTACCGCCCACTGCCACACGTTTGCCTGCCGCAACGGCCATCTCCCCGACCAGGGTGGTGACGGTGCTCTTGGCATTGGAACCGCTGATGGCAATGATCGGCGCCTTGGCATTGCGCGCGAACAACTCGATGTCGCCCGACAGCTTCACGCCGCGCGCGGCCGCCTGCTGCAGGGCCGGGGTCGCCAGGGCCAGGCCGGGGCTGACGTACAACTCGTCGGCACGGCACAGGAAATCCACATCCAGTTCGCCACAACGCACTTCCACCTGCGGGTAGTCGCGACGCAAGGTCGCCAGCTCCGGCGGGTTCTCGCGGGTGTCGGCCACCGCAAACGCAATGCCCCGGTTCGCCAGGAAGCGAACCAGGGACATGCCGCTCTTGCCGAGGCCGACAACGATGCGGAAGTGGTCAGACGCGATCAGGGACACTCGTTTCTACCTCAGTTTCAGGGTGGCAAGGCCGAACAGTACGAGAATCACGGTGATGATCCAGAAGCGGACGATCACCCGAGGCTCGGGCCAACCCTTGAGTTCAAAGTGGTGGTGGATCGGTGCCATGCGAAACACGCGCTTGCCGGTCAGCTTGAAGGAAGCCACCTGGATCACCACCGACAGGGTCTCCATCACGAACACGCCGCCCATGATGAACAGCACGATCTCCTGACGCACGATCACGGCAATGGTGCCCAACGCGGCACCCAGTGCCAGGGCGCCGACGTCACCCATGAACACCTGCGCCGGGTAGGTGTTGAACCACAGGAAGCCCAGGCCCGCGCCGATCAGCGCGCCGCAGAACACGATCAGCTCGCCCGCGCCCGGCACGTAGGGGATCAGCAGGTATTCGGCGAACTTCACGTTGCCCGACAGGTAGCAGAAGATACCCAGCGCACCACCGACCATCACCGTCGGCATGATCGCAAGGCCGTCCAGGCCGTCGGTCAGGTTGACCGCGTTGCTCGAGCCCACGATGACGAAATAGGTCAGCACCACGAAGCCGATGCCCAGCGGGATGGTGACATCCTTGAGCATCGGCACGATCAGGGTAGTTTCCACGCTGGTGGGCGCGGTCATGTACAGGAAGATCGCCGCGCCCAGGCCGAACACCGATTGCCAGAAGTACTTCCAGCGGCTCGGCAGGCCACGCGAGTTCTTCTCGATCACCTTGCGGTAGTCGTCGACCCAGCCGATGGCGCCGAACAGCAGGGTGACGATCAGCACCACCCACACATAACGGTTGGTAAGGTCGGCCCACAGCAGCGTGCTCACGCCGATGGCGGACAGAATCAGCGCACCGCCCATGGTCGGGGTGCCGGACTTGGAGAGGTGCGATTGCGGGCCGTCATTGCGCACGGCTTGACCGATCTGGCGAATCTGCAGGGTACGAATCATCCAGGGGCCCAACCACAGGGCCAGCGACAACGCGGTCAGTACACCCAGAATCCCGCGCAGGGTCAGGTACTGAAAGACCGCGAAGCCTTTGTAGAACTGTTGCAGATACTCAGCCAGCAGCAGCAGCATTAATGTTTCTCCCCGCTGGAACCGCACAAGGCCGCCACGACGTTTTCCATCGCAGCGCTGCGCGAACCCTTGATCAAAATGGTGGTGTTGTTGGCCTGCTCGACGCGAACGGCGTCGATCAAGTCAGCTTGAGTGGCGAAATGATGGGCCCCGGTGCCAAATGCCTTGACCGCTTCGGCCATCATCGGGCCCACGGCATAAAGTGCTGCAACCTTGCCCCTGGCGTATGCGCCGACCTGCCGATGCCCTTCCTCGGCCCACTGGCCCAATTCGCCGATATCCCCGAGCACCAGGACGGTACGCCCGGAAAAGCCGGCGAGTATATCAACGGCAGCGCACATGGAGGTGGGGTTTGCGTTGTAACTGTCGTCGATCACGCGCACACCGGTGGGCGCCATGTGCACCACGGTGCGGCCCTTGACCGGCTGCACCGCGTCAAGACCCTCGACGATGCCTTCCAGTGTCACGCCGAAAGCCTGTGCGGCAGCCGCGGCGGCCAGGGCGTTGCTGACATTGTGAGTGCCCAGCAGGTTGAGCTGGACGCGGGCGTTGCCCAGCGGGCTGCGCAATTCGAAACCGGGGCAGCCCCGTTCGTCGTGACGAATGTCGGTGGCATGAAAATCTGCGTCGGCATTGGCCAGGGCGAAAGTGATCACAGGGTGATGGCCGGCGCGCTGCTTCCAGATGCCGAACGCCTTGTCATCCAGGTTCAATACCGCCACGCCATCCTGGCCCAGGCCTTCGAGGATCTCGCCCTTGGCTTCGACGATTTTCTCCGGCCCGCCGAACTCACCCACATGAGCGGTACCGGCGTTGTTGATGATCACCACCTGCGGCCGGGTCAGGCCGACGGTGTAGGCGATTTCGCCGATGCGCGAGGCGCCCAGCTCGATGACCGCCGCCGTATGGTGCGGGGCCAGCTCCAGCAGGGTCAGCGGTGCGCCGAAGTCGTTGTTGAGGTTGCCACGGGTGGCCAGTACCGGCCCGCGGGTGCGCAGGATGCTGGCCAGCATCTCCTTGACCGTGGTCTTGCCACTGGAGCCGGTGATTGCGGCAACCGGCTTGTCGAAGGCGGCGCGATTTAGCGCCCCCAACTGGCCCAGGCCCAGGCGGGTATCGGCAACCACCAGTTGCGGCAGGTTGCTGCCCGGCACTTCGTGCTGCACCAGCGCCGCGACGGCGCCCTTGGCTGCCACTTCGTCCAGGTAATCGTGACCGTCGAAACGCGGCCCGGCCAGGGCGACGAACAACTGGCCAGGGGTGATCGCGCGGCTGTCGATGCTGACGCCATCGAAGGTTGCATCCTGGCCATGCAGGCGGCCCTGCAGCGGCGCTACCAACTGGCTGAGGGACATTGACTCAAGCATTCGGGGCCTCCCAGGCTGCCAGGGCTCTCTCGGCCTCGACCAGGTCGGAGAAGTCATGGCGCTCGCCGTTGATCTCCTGGTAATCCTCGTGCCCCTTGCCCGCCAGCACGATGACGTCGTCGGCAGCGGCGGTGGCAATCAGGTGCGCAATCGCCGGGCCACGGCCGGCGATGAACTCGACGCTTTCACCCCGGGCGAAACCTGGGCGGATATCGTCGAAAATCTGCTGGGGCGCCTCGCTGCGCGGGTTGTCGTCGGTGACCAGCACGCGGTCGGCCAGGCGCTCGGCCACTTCGGCCATCAGCGGGCGCTTGCCGCGATCGCGGTCGCCGCCGCAGCCGAACAGGCACAACAGCTTGCCTTGTGCATGGGGACGCAGGGCTTCGAGGACCTTTTCCAGGGCATCGGGGGTGTGGGCGTAATCGACCACCACCAACGGCTTGCTGCCACCGCCCAGGCGCTGCATGCGCCCTACGGGGCCTTCGAGCTGCGGCGTGACCTTGAGAATTTCGTCCAGCGGATGATCCATCGCCATCAGCGTGCCGACCGCGGCCAGCATGTTGCTGAGGTTGAAGCGCCCGAGCAGGCGGCTGCGCAGCATATGCTCGCCCTGTGCCGTCACCAGCACCGCACGCACGCCATCGTCGTCGAACTTCGCTTCGCGGCAGTACAGCGAGGCGGCAGGGTCGACGAGGCTGTAGCTGATCAGACGCGAATCACCCTTCTGCGCCGCCAGCTCACGCCCGAAGGCATCGTCCAGATTGACCACCCGCGAACGCAGGTCGGGCCAGGCGAACAGGCGCGCCTTGGCGGCCTGGTAGGCCTCCATGCTGCCGTGGTAGTCCAGGTGATCGCGTGACAGGTTGGTCATTACCACGATGTCGAAGGCCAGTGCCGCTACCCGGCCCTGTTCCAGCGCATGGGAGGACACTTCCATGGCCACGGCCTTGGCGCCAGCCTTCTTCAGGTCGCCCAGGGTCGACTGCACGGCAATCGGATCTGGCGTGGTCAGCCGGCCACTTTGCAGCTGGCCATAGAAGCCGGTACCCAGGGTGCCGATCAGGCCGCAGTGCTGGCCCAGCAGGTCGAGCGCCTGGGCCACCAGCTGGGTGACGCTGGTCTTGCCGTTGGTGCCGGTCACGCCGATCAGCTCGAGCTGGCGGCTCGGCTCGCCATAGAAGCGCCCCGCGATATCCGACAGCTGGGCAATCAGGCCCTTGACCGGAATCATCGGCACATCGGTGATCGGCAGCACGGTGGTGTTCTGCACTTCATAGGCCACGGCTGCCGCGCCGCGCTTGAGCGCATCGGCAATATGCTCGCGGCCGTCGACACGCGCACCCGGCACCGCGAGGAACAAGTCCCCGGCACGGACCTTGCGGCTGTCCAGGGTCAGTTCACGGATCAACGGGTCGTTGTTGCCGCTCAGGGCAAACAGCTTACTCAATGGCATCGACATCAACCGCGCCCTCCCTTGGCGGGCGCAGCACCGGCCTGCTGCTGTGGAGTAGGAGCCGGCAGGTTGTCTGGCGGCACGTTCATCAGTCGCAGGGTGCCGGACATGACCTTGCTGAATACCGGCGCCGATACCAGGCCGCCGAAGTAGCCACCCTTGCTCGGCTCGTCGATCACCACCACGATGGCATAGCGCGGATCGCTCATCGGGCCGAAGCCGGTGAACAGCGAGCGGTAGGCGTTCTCGGTGTAGCCCTTGGAACCGACGGTGGCCTTACGGGCCGTACCCGACTTGCCGCCCACGTGATAGGAAGGCACCTGCGCACGGAACACGCCACGTGGCGCTTCGATGACCTGCTGCAGCATGCCCTGGATGGTCTTGGCGGTATCCTCGGGCACCACCTGGGTGGCTTCCGGGGTCTTGTCCACCTTGAGAATGCTCAGCGGTACCATCTTGCCGTTGTTGGCCAGCGCGGCGTAGGCATGCACCAGCTGCAACGCGGTCACCGACAGGCCGTAGCCGTAGGACAGGGTCGCGGTCTCGGCCTTGCGCCACTCGCGGTGGTTGGGCAGGTTGCCGACACGCTCGCCCGGGAAGCCCAGGCCGGTGTACTGGCCCAGGCCCAGTTGCGACATCACGCGGTAGATGGACTCGCCACCGATATCGAAGGCGATCTTGCTCATGCCCACGTTACTGGAGTTGATCAGGATGCCGGTCAGGTCGAGGATCGGGCCTTCGCTCCTGGACACGTCACGAATGGTGTAGCGGCCCAGCTGCAGGGTGCCCGGATAGACCTCGACCTTGTCGGTCGGCTTCCAGCGTCCGCTCTGCAGGGCGGCGCTCATGGAGAAAGGCTTGACCGTGGAACCCGGCTCGAACACGTCGATGATGGCACGGTTGCGCATCGCCGCCGGGAACATGCTGCGGCGGTTGTTGGGGTTGTAGGTGGGCTGGTTGACCATGGCCAGCACTTCGCCGGTCTTCACATCCATGATCACCAGGCTACCGGCCTTGGCTTCCTGTTCGGCAATCGCGTTACGCAGTTCGCGGGTGGCCAGGTACTGCAGACGCAGGTCGATGGACAACGCCAAGGTCTTGCCGGCCTTGGCGTTCTTGGTGACCTGTACGTCCTTGATCAGCCGGCCGCGCCGGTCCTTGATCACCTGCCGCTTGCCGGGCACCCCGGCCAGCCACTCGTCGTAGGCGAGCTCCACCCCCTCGCGACCGTGATCGTCGAGGTCGGTGAACCCGACCATGTGCGCAGCGACATCGCCGGCGGGATAGAAGCGGCGGAACTCCTCGATGCCGTACACGCCGGGCACCTTGAGGTCGAGCACCACCTGGCCCTGCTCCGGGGTAAGGCCGCGGACCAGGTAGATGAATTCCTTGTTGGCCTGCTGTTCGAGGCGCTCGGCCAGTTGCTGCGGGTTCTGCTTGAGCGCGGCGGCAAGCGCCGGCCAGCGGTCCTTGGCAGCCTGCATTTCCTTGGGGTTGGCCCACAGGGTGGTGACCGGCGTACTCACGGCCAGCGGCTCGCCGTTGCGGTCGGTGATCAGCCCGCGGTGCGCAGGAATCGGAATGTGACGCAGGCTGCGGGCATCGCCCTGCCCCTTGAGGAAGTCGCGGTCGACCACCTGCAGGTCGACGATACGCCAGGCAATGGCCCCCACCATGATCACCAGCAGGCCGACCACAACGCGGAACCGCCACGGGTAGAGTGCGCCTTCAAGTTTCATCATGGCGCCACCATCCGTACTTCGTCAGCGGCGGGAATGCGCATGTGCAGCTGTTCGCTGGCCAGGTTCTCGATGCGGCTGTGGGCGGTCCAGGTGCTCTGCTCCAGAATCAACCGGCCCCACTCGGCCTGCGCCTTGTCGCGTTCGTTCAGCTCGCCGTACAGGGTATTGAGCAACTGGCGGTTCCAGTGCGCACTGTAGGACACCGCCACCGACGAAACGAGCACGCCAATGAACAGCAGCAGCATCAGGAAGCTGCCGCCTGGCAAAGGCTTGGCGAAAAGCCTGCTCAACGCAGCTTCTCCGCCACACGCATGACCGCACTACGCGAGCGCGGGTTGGCCTTGAGCTCGGCCTCGGAGGCGAACTGCGCCTTGCCATGGACCTTGATCTTGGGCTCGAAGGGCTTGTGTTGTACCGGCAGGTTGCGCGGCAGGTTGTCGGCCTCTCCCTTGGCCAGCTTGCGCATGAACAGCTTGACGATGCGGTCTTCCAGCGAATGGAAGCTGATGACCACCAGACGGCCACCGATCTCGAGCGTGTCGAGGGCAGCCTCGAGCCCGGCTTCGAGGTCGCCCAGCTCGTTGTTGACGTGAATGCGCAGCCCCTGGAAAGCACGGGTGGCGGGGTTCTTGCCCTTTTCCCACGCGGGGTTGGCGACCTTGAGCACTTCGGCGAGGTCGGCGGTACGGGTAAAGGGTTGCTGCTCGCGACGGGCGACCACGGCGTTGGCCATGCGCTTGGCGAAACGCTCTTCGCCGTACTCCTTGAACACGCGGGCGATTTCTTCGGCCGGCGCGGTGGCGATGAACTCGGCGGCGCTGACGCCACGACTCGGGTCCATGCGCATGTCCAGCGGGCCGTCGTTCATGAAACTGAAGCCGCGCTCGGGGTCATCGAGCTGCGGCGAAGACACGCCCAGGTCGAGCAGGATGCCATTGACCTTGCCGGACAGGCCCCGCTCGGCGACTTCGGCGCCCAGCTCGGCGAAACTGCGCTGCACAATGACAAAGCGGCCGTCTTCGGCCGCCAGCGCTTGCCCGGTGGCAATCGCTTGTGGGTCCTTGTCGAACCCCAGCAGCCGACCCTGCGGCCCCAGGTGCTGGAGAATCAGCCGGCTGTGCCCGCCACGCCCGAAGGTGCCATCCAGATAGCAGCCATCGGCGCGTACGGCGAGAGCCTCGACGGCTTCGTCAAGCAGTACGGTGATGTGTTTGAAGCCACTATCTATAGTCACAGGATCAGATCACGCAGTTCATCAGGCATCGCGCCCGGTTGTTGAATGGCCACCAGGTCAGCTGCAGCAACAGCGTTCCAGGCGTCCTCGTCCCACAGTTGGAATTTGTTCAGTTGCCCCACCAGCATCGCCCGCTTGTCCAGCTTGGCGTACTCGCGCAGACGCGGTGGCACCAGGAAACGCCCACTGCCGTCGAGCTCCAGATCCACCGCATTGCCGATCAGCAGACGCTGCAGGCGACGGTTCTCTTCGCGTAACGACGGCAAGGCACGCAGCTTGGCTTCGATCAGTTCCCACTCATCCAGCGGATACACGCACAAGCAGGGATCAACCGCGTCGATCGTCACGATCAACTGCCCGGAACTGCGCGAATCGAGCTCGTCACGGTACCGGCTCGGCATTGCGAGACGGCCTTTTGCGTCGAGGTTGATTGCGTTGGCTCCGCGAAACACGGCTGCACTTCCCTAAATGTTAGCTTTTTTGTGTCTGAAAACCCACTTCATGCCACTTTCCGCCACTTGCGCACACTATAGGAATCCGCCCACCACACCGTCAAGGCGCGCTTATAAGGAAAACCCTTACAGATCGGCGATTTAGAGCAACAAGGCGATACAAAGAGGAGAATCGAGAGGGGTTTTGACGGGGAAAGGCAAATTCACTCAAACGGATAGAGTGCAAAGTTAAAGTGATTTATGAAGAGTAAGATTTTTTTGGTATTACCAGAACACATCTGCTATCGAATCAAGCAGGAAGGGAAAAGGTGGAGAGTCGATCTGTAAGCCGGGTTCTGTCGAGGACAGTCATTCCTCTACGACGGCCATCACTGGACGCCTTTAGCAACCTACCCGGTTCCAACGCGGGCCGCGCCATATGGAACCCTATTTGGTCTTGCTCCGAGTGGGGTTTACCTAGCCACGGACTGTTGCCAGCCGTGCGGTGCGCTCTTACCGCACCTTTTCACCCTTACCGGCACCGAAGTGCTTAGGCGGTTATTTTCTGTGGCACTTTCCGTAGGCTCACGCCCCCCAGGCATTACCTGGCACTCCGCCCTATGGAGCCCGGACTTTCCTCCCCCCTCTTTTGCGGAACAAAAGAAGGCAGCGACTGTCCAATCGACTCTCCGCCGCAAAGGTTAACGGCAGCGGGCCCCGAGAACAAGCGATAAAACAAATAATATCACTATGACATTAGTGGTCTTTCTGTTTTTCCAACGCTATTTGATACAAAACATTCTTCCGCACCCCGGTAATTTCCGCCGCAAGGGCTGCTGCACGCTTGAGCGGCATCTCTGCCAGCAGAAGATCAAGCACGCGCATCACTTCGCTGCTCACGGCCTCTTCGTTCTCCGGGGCGGTCCAGCCCGCCACCAGCACCACGCACTCCCCACGCTGCTGATTGCTGTCGTTTTCGACAAACGCGCGCAGCTCGGCCAGGGGCAGCCCCTTCAGGGTCTCGAAGGTCTTGGTCAGCTCACGAGCCAGCAACGCCGGCCGTTCGCCGCCAAACACCGCCTCCATGTCCTGCAGACACTCCAGAATGCGGTGCGGCGCCTCATAGAAAATCAGCGTACGGGGTTCTTCCTTGACCTGGCTCAGGCGCGCGCGGCGACCTACCGCCTTGGCCGGCAGAAAACCCTCGAAGATGAACCGGTCGGACGGCAGGCCCGCCGCCGACAACGCCGCGATCAGTGCGCAGGCGCCCGGTACCGGCACCACATCGATGCCCGCCGCTCGCGCCTGGCGCACCAGATGGTAGCCCGGGTCAGAGATCAGCGGCGTACCGGCATCGGAGATCAACGCCACATCGTCGCCGGCCAGCAGGCGCGTGATGAAGCGGCTGCCCTCGTCGCGCTCGTTGTGCTCGTGACAGGCGGCCAGCGTCGTGTTGATGCCGAAGTGCTGCAGCAGGCGGACCGAGTGGCGCGTGTCCTCGGCCGCGATCAGCGCCGCCTCGCGCAGCACCTTCAAGGCCCGGGCGCTCATGTCATCCAGGTTGCCAATGGGCGTAGCCACCACGAAAAGCTTGCCGGCAGTGGAATTGGAAGCACCTGGAGCATCGGTCACAGCACACACCTGTAAATAGAGAACAAAGCGCCATTGTAGCCCGTAAGGCGGCAACAATGCGTTACCCACAGCGGCGGCACGCCTGCGCAGGGCGACCTATATTGAAGGATTAACGCCAGCAAGATCGCGCCCCGGCCAGCGCTTGGGTACAATTACAGGTTAATTTGATCGAGTAACAGGATTTTTACATGATCGCTTGCCTGCGGCTGCTCTCAGCCCTCTGCCTCGCTGCCCTGCTGGCAGCCTGCGCCAGTTCGCCCTCGTCCAGCCTGGGTGAGCTGCCGCGCACTCCGGATGCCAGCATCGAGCAACTGCTCGACCAGGCCGCCACCAGCAAGACACCTGAAAAGGCTGCACTGCTGCGCCTGAGCGCCGCTGACCTGGCCTACCACCAGAAAGACTTCGCACGGGCCTCGCGGATCCTCGAGCAGGTGCCACTGGACACCCTCAAGCCGGCCCAGCAAGTGTTCGCCAGCACCCTTGGCGCCGAGCTGGCGATGAGCCGCAACCAGCCCAAGGCCGCCCTCACCGCCCTGAGCCACCCGAGCCTGGCCCGGTTGGACGAACTGCCGCCCGAGCTTCAGGTGCGCACCCGCAGCGTGCATGCCGCCGCCCTGGAAGCCGATGGCCAGACCCTGGCTGCCGCGCAACAGCGCGTCGCCATGGCTCCCCTGCTCAGCGGCGCCGCCGCCAGTGCCAACCACGAGGCCATCTGGAACCTGGTTGCCGCCCTGCCCACCGAACAACTGCAAGGCACCGGCACCGACGTGATGGCCGGCTGGACCAGCCTGGCCCTGGCCGTCAAGAGCGCCGGCACCCTCGAACAGCAGCAGGCCGCCATCGAAAGCTGGCGCAACCAGCACGCCGGCCACCCTGCCGCCGTGCAACTGCCACAGCCCCTGCTCAAACTCAAGGAACTGGCCAGCCAGCCGCTGACCAAGATCGCGCTGCTGCTGCCCCAGGAAGGCCCGCTGGCAGGTGTTGCCCGCGCCCTGCGCGACGGTTTCATGGCGGCGCACTTCCAGGCCCAGCAGGCCGGCCAGAAGCCGCCTTCGGTCGAAGTCTTCGACAGCTCGCGCCTGACCTCCCTCGATGACTTCTACCGCAAGGCCCAGGCCAGCGGCGTCCAGCTGGTGGTAGGCCCGCTCGAGAAGAACCTGGTCAAGCAGTTGAGCGCCTACCCGCAACTGCCGATCACCACCCTGGCACTGAACTACAGCGACGCCGGCCAGACCGGCCCGGCGCAACTGTTCCAGTTCGGCCTGGCCGCCGAAGACGAAGCCCGCGAAGTCTCGCGCCGCGCCCAGGCCGACGGCATGCGTCGTGCCGTGGCCCTGGTGCCGAGCGGCGAATGGGGCGATCGCGTACTCAAGGCCTTCCGCCAGGACTGGGAAGCCAAGGGCGGCACCCTGATTGCCGCTGCCCACGTGTCGCAGCCGGTAGCCCTGGCCCAGCAGATCGCCGACCTGTTCCAGCTGCGCCAGAGCGAAGGCCGCGCCAAGAGCCTGCAGAGCACCGTGGGCGGCAGTGTCTCGGCACAGCCATCGCGTCGCCAGGACATCGATTTCATCTTCCTGGCCGCAACCCCGACCCAGGCCCAGCAGATCAAGCCGACGCTGAACTTCCAGTACGCCGGTGACGTACCGGTGTATGCCACCTCCAACGTGTACAGCGCCAGCGGCAACGTCAACGAGTACAACGACATGAACGGCATTCGCTTCTGCGAAACGCCGTGGCTGCTCGACACCGGCAACAGCCTGCGCCAGCAGGTGGTACGCCAGTGGCCGCAAGCGGCCGGCAGCATCGGCCGCCTGTATGCGATGGGTGCCGATGCCTACAGCCTCGCGCCGCGCCTGGGCCAGCTCAAGGCACTGCCGGACAACCGTATCGAAGGCCTGTCCGGCAGCCTGAGCATGAACGCCAACCAACGCATCGAACGCCAGTTGCCATGGGCCGAGTTCACCGGCGGTCAGGTCAAGCGCCTGCCGGACACCCCGCGCTGATGCCCGACGGTTCTCGCCAGGCCGCAGGTATCGCGGCCGAACAGCAGGCCCTGCATTACCTTCAGTCGCAGGGCCTGCAGTTGCTGGCGCAGAACTGGCGATGCAAACGCGGCGAGCTTGATCTGGTCATGCTTGACGGCGATACAGTAGTATTCGTCGAAGTCCGCTACCGGCTGCACGCGGGCTTTGGCGGAGCACTGGCCAGCGTCGATACCCGCAAACAGCAAAAACTGGTGCTAGCGGCCCAGTATTTTCTGCAGCAGGAGGCGCGCTGGGCCAACCAGCCCTGTCGTTTCGACGTGATTGCCCTGCAGGGCCGCGGCCACTCGGGCACACCGCTCGACTGGCTGAAGAACGCTTTCGACAGTTGAACCCGCCCCGCTTGATGCATCCGTTACCCACTCAACTTTTTTGCTCTTTGTTTCGCGGGCTGCACAGTCATGTGCCGCAGGGTCTTCAAGACGTTGCGACACGCCCGACCAGCCGCCCCACTTAAGGTCACACAGATGGACATGCAATCCCGAATTCGCCAGCTATTCCAGGCCAGCATCAACACCAAGCAACAGGCGATGGAAGTCCTTGCACCACACATCGAGCAAGCCAGTCAGGTGATGGTCAACGCGCTGCTCAACGAGGGCAAGATGCTCGCCTGCGGCAACGGCGGCTCGGCGGGCGATGCCCAGCACTTCTCGTCCGAACTGCTCAACCGCTTCGAGCGCGAGCGCCCGAGCCTGCCGGCCATCGCGCTGACCACCGACAGCTCGACCATTACCTCGATCGCCAACGACTACAGCTACAACGAGATCTTCTCCAAGCAGATCCGCGCCCTGGGCCAACCGGGCGACGTGCTGCTGGCGATTTCCACCAGCGGCAACTCGGCGAACATCATTCAGGCGATCCAGGCCGCACATGATCGCGAAATGATTGTCGTAGCTCTGACCGGACGCGATGGCGGCGGCATGGCCTCGCTGCTGCTGCCCGAAGATGTGGAGATTCGCGTACCGGCCACCGTCACCGCACGCATCCAGGAAGTCCACCTGCTGGCGATCCACTGCCTTTGCGACTTGATCGACAGCCAATTGTTCGGGAGTGAAGAATGACCCCTAATCGCCTTGGCCTGATGGCCCTGACCCTGTGCCTGAGCATCACCGGCTGCAGTTCGGTGATTACTGCCAGCCGCGAAAACCCGATCGAGGACGATCGCGGCACCCGCACCTTCGGCAGCAAGATCGACGACTCGCTGATCGAAACCAAGGTAGCGGTGAACGTGGCCAAGGCCAGCCCGGACCTGGACAAGAACTCGCACATCGTCGTCACCAGCTTCAACGGCATCGTGCTGCTGGCCGGGCAGACCCCGCGCGCCGACCTCAAGAGCCTGGCCGAGCAGACCGCCGGTCAGGTGCAGCGGGTCAAGAAGGTGCACAACGAACTTCAGGTGCTGCCGCCCTCCTCGCTGCTGGCGCGCAACAATGACGCCTGGCTGACCACCAAGATCAAGGCCCAGATGCTGACCGACAGCAACATCCCCGGTTCGCGCATCAAGGTGGTGACCGAGAACGGCATCGTCTACCTGCTGGGCCTGCTGACCCAGCAGGAAGCCAATCAGGCCACCAACCTGGTGCAAGGCGTGTCGGGTGTGCAGAAGATCGTCAAGCTGTTCGAATACATTGACTGACCGCGGCTTCACGCCCTTCGCCGGCCTCGCCGGTGAAGGGCGTGAAGCCGCCGGCGCACCGCCACCCCCCCCGCCACCCCACACGAATACCCAAGAAGA
>NZ_JASCPN010000028.1:0-63415 GCF_029960155.1 Pseudomonas sp. PS01300
GGCCAGGCCGGCTCCTACACGGGCCGCGCAGCGCCTGCAGGAGCCGGCCTGGCCGGCGAATGGGCCATCAGGGGGCATCCGGCTGACGCGAAGGGTGCGCCTGCACGAACGCATCATGCTCACCGGCCAGCGCCACCACCCGGCGAATCCGTGGCCAGCCCGACAGGTCCACATTGAACCGTTCGGCCGCATACACCTGCGGGATCAGGTACACATCCGCCAGCCCCGGCTCATCGCCGAAACAGAACCCCGCCTCGCCGATCATCTGCTCCACCGCCGCCAGCCCCTGGGTGATCCAGTGGCCGATCCAGGCGTTCACCTGGGTGTCGTCATGCCCCAGCTCACGCAGCTGGTTGAGCACGCTGACATTGTGCAGCGGGTGGATGTCGCAACCGATCAACGCCGCCACGGCGCGCGCCTGCGCCCGCGCCACCGGCGACTGCGGCAACAGCGCAGGCTGTGGATAAACCTCCTCCAGGTACTCGATGATGGCCGGCGACTGCACCAGCAGCTCGCCCGAGTCGATACGCAGCGCCGGGATGCGCCCCTGGGGGTTCAGCCCCAGGAACTCGGCCTCGCGCTGCGCGCCCTTGAGCAGGTTGACCGGCAGCGACTGGTAATCCAGCTGCTTGAGCGCCAGCGCAATGCGCACGCGGTACGAAGAGGTAGAACGGTAGTAGGTATACAGTTCCATGCTCGTACCCTCTCAATGTGCCGGCAGGATCTTGCCGCGGCACTCGCCAAAACCGATCGACGCCACGCCATCACGCTTGCAGCGCGCGCGCAGGATGATCTCGTCGCCGTCTTCAAGGAACCTGCGCACCTCGCCACTGGCCAGTTCGATCGGCACCTTGCCGCCCTCGGTAATCTCCAGCAGGCTGCCGAACTGGCCAGGCTTGGCGCCCGACAGGGTGCCCGAACCGAACAGGTCGCCTGGCTGCAACTGGCAGCCGTTGACACTGTGGTGCGCAACCATCTGCGCCACGGTCCAGTACATGCTCAGGGTGTTGCTCAGGGTCAGGCGATGCGCCGGCAGGTTCTGCTCGCGCATGCGCTCGGTCAGCAGCAGCACTTCCAGCTCGATGTCGAACGCGCCACCCGCCTGGTCACGCGGGTCGAGCAGGTACGCCAGCGGCTGCGGATCGCCTTCGGGGCGTGCCGGCTGGGCGCAGCGGAACGGCTCCAGCGCCTCGGCGGTGACCACCCAGGGCGACACGGTGGAGATGAAGCTCTTGGACAGGAACGGGCCCAGCGGCTGGTATTCCCAGGCCTGGATGTCGCGGGCCGACCAGTCGTTGAGCAGGCAGTAGCCGGCAACGTGTTCGCCTGCCTGCGCTACCGGGATGGCATCGCCCATGGCATTGCCCTGGCCGATCCAGATGCCCAGCTCCAGTTCGTAGTCCAGCCGCGCGCACGGGCCGAAGCTCGGCTCGGTTTGCCCGGCGGGCAGGGTCTGGCCGTTGGGCCGACGGACATCGGTACCCGACGGGCGAATGGTCGAGGCACGGCCGTGGTAGCCGATCGGCACGTACTTGTAGTTGGGCAGCAGCGGGTTGTCGGGGCGGAACAGCTTGCCGACGTTCTTGGCGTGCTCGATGCCTACATAGAAGTCGGTGTAGTCGCCGATGCGCGCCGGCAGGTGCAACTGGCACTCGGCGGCCGGGTACAGGGCCGGCTTCAGCGCAGCCTGGTGCGGGCTGTCGGCACCCAGCAGTTCGAGCAGGCGCTCGCGCAGGGCCACGCGGGCCTCACGGCCCAGGGCGAAATAGGCGTTCAGCGCACCACCGCGGGTGGCCTGCACCGCATTGCGGGCCTGGCCGTCGAACAGCCCGGCGGCCAGCACCGCGTCGAGGTCCAGAATCGCGTCACCGATGGCCACACCGCAGCGACGCTCGTCGCTGCCACGGCTGAAGATACCCAGCGGCAGGTTCTGCAGCGGGAAATCGCTATGCCCGTTGGCGTGCTCGACCCAACTGCGGGCAATGGCGGACTGGTTCATGGTTATCTCCGATTCGGGGTGAAGGTGCTCGGCAAGGTGGCCCAGCACGTGTCGTAGTCGGCCTGCAGTTGCGGGCATTCAAGCGCATGGCGGGTCGGGCGCAGCACCTGGCTGGTCTCGAACATGAACGCCATGGTGTTGTCGATCTTGCTCGGTGCAAGGTCGGCGGCAATCGCCCTGGCGCAGGTTTCGGCGTCCGGGCCGTGGGCGCTCATGCAGCTGTGCAGCGAGGCGCCGCCGGGCAGGAAGCCTTCGGCCTTGGCGTCGTACTCGCCCTTGATCAACCCCATGAACTCGTTCATCAGGTTGCGGTGGAACCACGGTGGACGGAAGGTGTTCTCGGCCACCATCCAGCGCGGCGGGAAAATCACGAAATCGATGTTGGCCATGCCCGGTACGCTGGTAGGCGAAGTGAGCACGGTGAAGATCGACGGGTCGGGATGGTCGAAGCTGACCGTGCCGATGGTGTTGAAACGGCGCAGGTCGTATTTGTACGGCACGTTGTTGCCGTGCCAGGCCACCACGTCCAGCGGCGAGTGCTGCAGTTCGCAGCCCCACAGCTCGCCGAGGAACTTCTGTACCAGCGGCACCGGGCCCTGCTGCTCTTCGTAGTGGGCCACCGGCGCGAGGAAGTCGCGCGGGTTGGCCAGGCCGTTGCTGCCCAGCGGGCCCAGGTCCGGAATGCGCAGCGGCGCGCCGTGGTTTTCGGCAATGTAGCCACGCGCCTGACTGTCGAGCAGCTCGACGCGAAACTTCAGGCCACGGGGCAGCACGGCGATTTCCAGCGGCTCCACGTCCAGCACGCCCAGCTCGGTGACGAGGCGCAGGCGACCCTGCTCGGGGACCAGCAGCAGTTCGCCATCGGCGTTGAAGAACACCCGCTCCATGGAACGGTTGGCGCGGTAGTTGTAGATGCTGATGCCGGCCGGCTTTTGCGCCGCCGAGTTGGCCGCCATGGCTACCCAGCCGTCGATGAAGTCGGTGGGCTCGGCCGGGATGTCCAGCGGGCTCCAGCGCAGCCGGTTGGGGGTTACCGGGCCCAGCGGGCCGCCGCTCAACTGGCGCTCGAGGCGTTCGAATGCCGGGTGCAGTGCCGATGGCCGGATACGGTACAGCCAGGTACGCCGCTGCTCGCTGCGCGCCATGGTGAATGCGGTGCCGGAAAACAGCTCGGCATACAGGCCATACGGGGCTTTTTGCGGGGAGTTCTGGCCAACCGGCAGGGCGCCGGGCAATGCCTCGCTGGCAAATTCGTTGCCGAAGCCGCTCTGGTAAGCGAGGGCGGGAGTGGAATCGACGTTCATCGAGCCTCCAGTCAGGTAGCGTTATTATTATCGTAAACTGATTACGCATAACGTAATTTGATACCTGTAACCCGTCAAGCTATAAAGACGCCCACCTGTCAACACGGACCCCTTTCCCATGAGCAAAACCAGCACCGCCGACAGCAACGGCAAACAGAAGGTCCGCTCGGCGGAGGTCGGTACCGACATTCTCAAGGCGCTGGCCCAGCTCTCGCCGGCCACCTCGCTGTCGCGCCTGGCCGAGCATGTGCAGATGCCCGCGAGCAAGGTGCATCGCTACCTGCAGGCCCTGATCGCCAGCGGCTTTGCCGAGCAGAACCCGGCCACCAACCACTACGGGCTGGGCCGTGAAGCCCTGCGCGTGGGCCTGGCCGCGCTGGGCGGGATGGACGTGCTGAAAGTGGCGGCCATGCCGTTGTCACAGCTGCGTGACGCGCTCAATGAAAGCTGCTTTATCGCGGTGTGGGGCAACCAGGGCGCAACGGTGGTGAACATCGAACCTGCGGTGCGCGCCGTGACAGTGGTGACGCAGATCGGCTCGGTGCTGCCGTTGCTCAGTTCGTCCACCGGGCTGGTGTTCGGGGCCTACCTGCCCCAGCGCGAGACCATCGAGTTGCGCGACCAGGAACTGCTTGCCCTGGGCCAGGACGCCGCAGACTACGAAGCGCTGTTTGCGCAGATCCGCGCACGCGGCCTGCACCATGTGCATGGCCTGCTGATGCCGGGGGTGGATGCGCTGTCGGCACCGGTGTTCAACGCCATGGGCAACATCGCTGCCGTGCTGACCGTGGTGGGCCCTACCTCGATTTTCCATGCCGATGAACAGGGCCCGGCGGCGCAGCAGCTGCAGGCGGCGGCTCAGGCAATCAGCTGGCGCATGGGCTATGAACCACAGTGACCTGTTTTGGTGCACTGTTACCCACTTTGCAACAGTGAATGTCCGAAACGTCTATTTTTTTCGGTAGGGGGGCTGGCTATGCTGGCCGGGCTTGCAGCGAAACGCGGTTTCGCCAGGCGCTGGGCCGATGGTTTGGCGGTTAATGTCAGGTTAATCCTCTCCCCCTAGAGTAACCACCTGACACGTTGAACCCTCCCCCTTCAGGTTCACCGACGTTGATTTTGAAGCTCCTTGATCTACGTCTTGCTTGGCCGCTGCTTTTGCAGCGGCCTTTTTTATTTGTGCTGCCCGGTTCAGCCTGCGTGCCTGTGCAGATTGGCCATCATCTGCTGCAACGCCTCGAGGCTGTCCTGCGGGTGCACCGCGCCCTCGAAATCGCCGATGGCATCCCAACTTGCGGCGATGTCTTCCACGCTCATGCCCTGGCGCGGGTCGAAGCCCACCCCGAGGCTGCGTTCCCAGCGCACCTTGCCCACCCAGCCGCCACCGACCTCGTACAGCCCGCCGGTGTCCTGGCAGCGATCACTGCCCAGGTACACCACCAGCGGGCTGATCAGCTCGGGCTTGAGCTGTTCGAACACCTGCGGCGGAATCAGCCCCTCGGTCATGCGCGTGCCACCGGTGGGGGCGATGGCATTGACCAGGATGCCGTGCTTGCGCCCCTCGAGCGCCAGAGTGCGGGTCAGCCCGTACAGGCCCAGCTTGGCCATGCCGTAGTTGGCCTGGCCGAAATTGCCATAGATGCCCGAGGTGGACGAGGTGAAGATCACCCGCCCCGCGTTCTGCTCGCGCAGGTGCGGCCAGGCGGCGCGGGTGAGCTTGTAGGCACCCTCCACATGCACGCGGTACACCTGGTCCCAGTCGCTGTCCTCCATCTTGTGAAAAGTCTTGTCCCGCAGGATGCCGGCGTTGTTGACCAGCACATCCACGCGACCGAAGGTGTCCAGCGCCTGCTGGACGATACGCTCGCCATCGGTGACCGAGTCATGGCTGGCCACCGCCGTGCCGCCCGCCTCGCGAATCTCGGCCACCACACGGTCGGCCGCCGATGCGCTGGCGCCTTCACCATGGGTGGAGCCTCCCAGGTCGTTGACCACCACGTGGGCACCATGACGGGCGAACAGCAGCGCATGGGCACGCCCGAGGCCCCCGCCAGCGCCGGTCACAATCACTACTTTTTCATCCAGGCGAATCGACTCGGTCATCTCGGCACTCCGTTAACTGCAAGGAATATGGCAGCCAGTGTCAGCCAGCGCCCGGCCCCGGACAATCAACCGGGCGGACGCTGAATGGCAGGCAATAAGGCAGCGGGATGATCAGGACCAGGCGACCTTGTGCGCCAGGCTTGGCAGAGGTTGCTGCCGAAATGCCAGGTAGTGGCGCAGCACCTGTACCGGTGCCTCGGTGTGCGGATAATGGCCGATGCCCTGCAGGGTCACGGTGTCGGGTTGGGGCACCAGTTCGCAGTAGCGCGCCACCACATGCGCACCCGATACCGGGTCGGCGGCGCCATTGATAAGGCGCAGCGGTACGCCTGACTGCTGCAAGGCCGCCACCCAGCGCTCGCGCCAGGTGACGCGTTCGGGTACATAGGCTGCCAGCTTGTGCAGGATGCGATTGCCGCGGTTGGAGGCGATCAGGCTCCAGCAGTCATCCAGCACGCTTTCACTGGGGCGTGTGCTGCGGCCATAGAGGTGGGTGACATTCCTGACCAGGTCGTCGCGCCCGAACGAGCGCGCCACCAGCCAGCCAAGCCGGCTGAGCAGGAGCTTGTGCACCAGCAACGCACGGTGGCACTCCGGGAACAGGCCGGCGTTGAGAAACGCGCAACTGGCCACCTGGGCCGCCCCCTCGTGGTGACGGGCCAGCAGTTCCTGGGCCACCGTGGCGCCATAGTCATGGGCCAGCAGGTGCACCGGCTCCTGAACCTGCAGGTGTTCGAGCAGGGCCTGCTGTACGTCTGCCTGTTCCAGCAGGCTGTAGGTGTGGTGCAACGGCTTGGACGAGTCACCGAAGCCGAGCATGTCGCAGGCGATCACGCGAAAGCGCTGGGCCAGGGGTTGCCACAGGTAGTGCCAGTCCCAGCTGGCGGTGGGGAAGCCGTGCAGCAGAAGCAGGGGCTCGCCCTGCCCTGCGCTCCAGTAGCGAATCGATTGCTGGCGAAACGTGAAACTGCGACCACGGGTACGCCAGACACTCAGGGGAATCTCGGCGAGGGGCATCACGCAGGTCCTGGTTCGGGGCTGCAACTTCCTGGGGGCAGCGCGTTGTCGGGCAAAGGGTTGGCGGCGGTCATTGCAATCACCTCGGCACATGGGTGTGCTCTGCTGCCGGTCAGTCTAGAGGTGCGACTCGATAGCGGGTGTTGCATTGCCAGCCAGCTTATTGGCCCACCGGGTCAGGGCAGTAAATAGTTACAGCAGGTGACGTAACAGTGGCGCCATGAACAGGTTGAAAATGCCCGTCAGCACCATCACCAACCCCGCCACAGAGCCCTCTTCGCCGCCCACCTCATGGGCTCGGCTGACCCCGGCGCCGTGCGCCCCCACCCCGAACAGCGCCCCGCGTGCCAGCGGCGTGCGCAAGGGCAGGTATTTGAGCAGTACCCCGCCCATCAGGGCACCGAGCACCCCGGTGAACATCACGAACACCGCGGTGAGTTCCGGCACACCGCCCAGGTCGTGGGCCAGCGGCATGGCAAAGGGTGTGGTGATCGAGCGTGGCAGCAGCGACAGGCTCACCTGATTGTCCAGCGACAACGCATGGGCCAGGGCCCACGAACTGCCAATGGACGCCGCGCTGCCCACCAGCATGCCCAGCGACAGGGCCGGCCAGTGGCGTGCCAGCAGCGCCCGCTGCTGCCAGATAGGCACCGCAAAGGCCACGGTGACCGGGCCCAGCACCGACATCAGCCAGTGGGTGTTGCGCGCATACTCGGCGTAACCGGTGTGCAATGGCACCGCCACCGCCAGCAGCACCACCGGGACCAGGATCAGCGGCGACAGCAGGTAGCGCCCGGTACGTCGGTACAGCCAGCGGCTGCCCAGGTAGGCCAGCAGAGTCAGCGCCAGCCAGAACAGCGACATCGGCTCAAGCGTCATGGCGCAGCCTCCAGCGGCACGCCCACTCCACCGTGAAGGCAGTGGCGAGCATCACCAGCAGCGTGCTTGCACCGATCACCAGCAGAATGCGCCAGCCTTCGCTGCGCAGCAGCGGGCCGTAGTCGAGCAGGCTCATCAGCGCCGGAATGAAGAACAGCAGCATCTCTGCCATCAGCAGGGTGGCGCCGGTCTGCAGGGTGGCCGGCTTGACCCGCCCGGTGGCGAACACCAGCAGCAACAGCGCCATGCCCACCACACCGCCCGGGATCGGCCAGTGCAGCCAGGCCGACAGCTGGCAACCGAGCAGGTACAGCACCAGCAGCACGCCCAGTTCAGCGAGCAAGCGCGAAAATTTCTTGAATGAAACGGCAGTCATCGAAGGGGTCCTCTGAGGCCTGCAGTTTAAAATCCCGCTGCCCATGCAAAAAGCGAATTGTTAGACTGGCCTCCATTCCATAATGGAATTCAGGCAATGGAATTCAAGCAACTACGCAGTTTTGTCGAAGTGGTTCATCGCGGCGGCTTCACCCAGGCCGCGCAGACCCTGCATATCAGCCAGTCGGCCGTAAGCAAGCAGGTGGCGCAGCTGGAGCACGACCTGGGCATGGCCCTGCTCGATCGCCACGGCTCGCAGTTGCACCTGACCGACGCCGGCAAGATCGTGCTGGCCCGCGGCGAGGCCATGCTGCGGCTGCGCCAGGAACTGCACAACGAACTCGACGACCTTGGCCAGCTGGCGCGGGGCGAGTTGCGCCTGGGGCTGCCGCTGCTGGGCAGCGACGCGCTGTTTGCCGGGTTGTTCGCCGAGTACCGGCGGCGCTACCCGAACATCACCGTGCAACTGCTCGAAGGCGGCAGCCTGAACGTGGAGCACGCCGTGCGCAGCGGCGAGCTGGAGCTGGGCGGCAGCCTCACGCCCACCACGCCGGGCTTCGAGTGCCAGCCCTTCTGCAACGAACCGCTGGATGCGCTGCTGCCGGTAGCCCACCCACTGGCCACTGCCGGCAGCATCAACCTGGGGCAACTGGCCGACACGCCGTTTCTGCTGTACCAGCGCAGCTTCGTGCTCAATGATCGCCTGCTGGCGGCCTGCCAGGCCTACGGCTTTACCCCGAAGGAAGGCGGACGCAGCGGCCAGGCGGATTTTCTGGCGGCACTGGTGGCGGCAGGCCAGGGCGTTGTGCTGCTGCCACGGGTGGTGGCGCGGGGCCTGGAACGGCCGGGGGTGGTGCGTGTGACCTTGAGCGAGCCCAGCGACCTGCGCTGGGACATCGCCTTCATCTGGCGCCAGGGCGCCTACCTGTCACGGGCGGCGCAGGCCTGGCTGGCGCTGCTGCGCGAGCGCCCGCAACCGCTGTGATCAGCCGCGCAGCCTGGCGATGAACTCGGCCAGCCAGGGCTCTGCATCGGTTTCGGGAGTGACGGTTTCACTGGCGTCCAGACGCAGCATCGGCTGCACTTCGTCGAGGCCCAGTTCGGCGAACAGCTCGCGCAATTGCTCGCCGCCGCCGCAGTAGGTGTCGCCATAGCAGGAGTCGCCCAGGCCGATCACCGCACCGGGCAAGCCGCGCCAGGCACCTGGCAGCACATCGCGGATCTCGCTGTACAGCGGCACCAGGTTATCGGGCAGCTCGCCCATGCCGGTGGTGGACGTGATCGCCAGAAAGGCCTGCGGGGCAAAGCCCTGAACGTCCTGCAGGTTGGCACGGTTGGCCAGCAGGGTCTCGAAACCCGCCGCCTGGAGCAGCGAGGCGGCATGGCGTGCAACTTCCTCGGCGGTGCCGTAGACCGAGCCGGAAAGAATGGCAACTTTCATAACTAATCCCGAAGCTGAGTAAAAGCGTAGGATACTACCACCTGATGCGGGTACCGGACGCTGGCAATTGGCCCGCATGCAGATGCCGACCGCTCGGCAATCCACTAGAATCCTTCGCCTGGGTGCCCCTTTCACATTCGGTTCGACACGATGATCAACGCCAAGCTGCTGCAACGCATGATTGATGCCTCCAACGACGGGATCGTGGTAGCCGAACAGGAAGGCGACGACGACACCATCCTGATCTATGTGAACCCGGCCTTCGAACGCCTTACCGGCTACGCGGCCAACGACATTCTGTACCGCGACTGCCGCTTCCTGCAGGGCGAGCCGCGCGACGATGCGGCCCGGGCACGCATCCGCGACGCCATCCGCAGCGGCCAGCCATGCCGGGAAGTGCTGCTCAACTACCGCAAGGACGGCACGCCGTTCTGGAACGAGCTGTCGATCACCCCGGTGTTCAACGAGGCCGACCAGCTCAAGTACTTCATCGGTATCCAGAAGGACGTGAGCCGCCAGGTGGCCGCCGAGCAGCGGGTGCTGGAACTGGAGCAGGAACTGGCCCGGGCGTACGCCAAGCTCGACGCGCAGAAACCCGACGGACGGTCTTAACAAAGCCAGCGAATCGTTGTCCATCACCCACGAAGAAATGATTCCCGATTGAAATTGCCGAGTTCGCCCATGCAATCAGATGCCCTCCTGACCCAGGATGAGCTGGATTTCATTCAGACCATGCACCGTTCGCCACAGCTGAACCTGACGGACGTCACCTCCAGCCTGCGCCTTGATGGCGGCAGCGAGGTGCAGCAACTGTTGACCCGGCTGGTGGCCCAGGAGCAGGTGACCCTGCAGGCGAATTTCGAGAACCAGCAGATGAGCTTTCCGCTGCAGCTGGTGGAAGACGAGTTCCATGCGGTGAGCCTGCAACTGGGCGCACCGAGCATCTATGAAGACGGGCCGATGATGCGCCCCTGGCGCCTCACGCTGGAGCCGCCGGTTGCGCTGGACGACGAGCTGGGCCTGAGCACCGACCTCAAGGTGTGCGAGATGTCGTTTCGCGGTGTGCTGGTGCAGGTACCGCGCAATCGCAAGCCGCCCAAGACCTTCAACCTGTGGTTCAGCCCCGAGGCCGACGCGCCGATCAACCTGCAGGGCACCTTGCAGCGCAAGACGGCCGACGGGCTGGCAGCGTATCGGCTGAGCCAGCACCAACCCCAAGAGATCGAGCGGTTGCGCCAGTACATCCTGCGCCAGCACCGGTTGGCGCATCCCGAATTGCATCCGGATTAACACCGCAGCGCGGCTTTCGCCGGCAAGGCCGGCCCCTGCAGGGTTGCAACTGCCTGCAGAAGCCGGCCTTGCCGGCGAAGGGGTTTCAGGTATCCAGGTGCTCTGCCAGGTACTGCTGCAGGCGCCGACGCATCAAGCGCCCCTCACTGCCCAGGCACGCCACCTGCGAGCGCATCAGCGCATCCTGGGCCAGCTCCGCCGCCTCCCCCGCGAACAACAACGGGCAATCCAGGCCCTGGGCCAGGCGCATCAAGCGCTTGGGCAGCTCGGCCGTCGGTGAATGGTTGGAGAACAGCACCAGTGCCTGCGGCGCCATGCGCTCGCACACCAGGCTCAGTTCCTCCAGCGGCTGCCCCACGGCCAACACCCTGATCACCACCTCGCTGCTGCCCAGCATCAGGGCCGCCACCAGCAACTCAAGCTCGCGGCAATGCCCTGGCATCGCCGCCAGCACCACGCTTACCTCCTGCTGCTCGCGGGCCAGTTGCAGGCGCTGCAAGGCCCGGGCACGCAGGAAGCCGTCGAGAAACAGCCACTCGCTCTGCGCACCGAATGCCTCGCCGGCCGCGCACAGGTCGTGCCATACCGGCATCAGGATGTCCTGGAACACCACCACCAGCGGATAGCTGGCGAAGACCTGCCCGTACACCTGCTCCAGGCGCCTCTCGTCGAATGCCTTGACGGCCTGGCGCAGCTGCACCTGCCACTGCTTCCAGTCCGCCTGGGTGCCGGGCGCCTGAGCCGAGGGGGCCTGCTGCTGGGTCGCCTGGTTGCGCGCAAGGATCTTGCCGACCTTGCTCACCGCCACGCCGCGCTCGATCCAGCCCAGAATGCTGCGCACGTCATCGATGTCGGCCTGGGAATACAGGCGGTGCCCACTTTCGGTGCGCACCGGCTGGATCAGCCCATAACGGCGCTCCCAGGCACGCAGGGTGACCGGGTTGATGCCGGTCAGGCGCGCCACTTCACGGATGGGGAAAAGCTCCTCCTGGCGGTGGGGAGCATCAGGGAGGGAAGCCGAATCAGGCTCGATCATCGCCGTAAAGACCGTGATTGCGTAGTGAAAGGCAATTCTACTCCCCTTGTACCAGCCCGCCGCAAGCACCATGCGCCGGGCAGCCGACACATCAGCACTGACGAGTCAGCTTATTTGCGGAATAATCCTTGCTTGTTCCCACACGAACACTCGAACGCCACCCACCACCCCGGGCAGCGTTGCATGGCCGTGGCTACCCGCCGCGCCGGTTTTTACCAGGAGATACACGATGTCTACCCCTCCGGTTACCTTGATGGTGGCGCGCCGCGTTGCCGAGGGTCGCTACGAAGACCTGATCGCCTGGCTGCGCGAAGGCGAACAGCTGGCTACCGACTTTCCCGGCTACCTGGGTTCCGGCGTACTGGCCCCGCCGCCCAACGACGACGAATTCCAGATCATCTTCCGCTTCGCCGACGAGAAAACCCTGCATGCCTGGGAGTTTTCCGCCTCGCGCAGCGCCTGGCTGGCCCGCGGTAACGGCCTGTTCCAGCAGCCCCACGAACACCGGGTCAGCGGCATCGACGGCTGGTTCGGCCCGGCCCTGGCACAACGTCCACCGCGCTGGAAACAGGCCGTGGCCATCTGGCTGGCGTTCTTTCCGGTGTCGCTGGCCTTCAACCTGCTGTTCGGCCACTGGCTGGGCGAGCTCGGCCTGGTGCCACGGGTACTGCTGAGCACCCTGGCCCTGACCCCGCTGATGGTCTACCTGTTCATCCCGCTGTCGACCCACCTGCTGGCCAGCTGGCTGCACCCCAAGCCTGCCCCGCAGAGCGTTGCCGCGCCGCCCGTGGGCACCCGCTGACGCAGCGCCCCGGGGCGTGCAACGGCGGCGAGTTCGGGTATGCTGGGGCCTACCCAAGCGAATATCTGAAGTTGACCGCCCATTACATGAACAGCCCAATTCTTGTTACCGGGGCCAGCCAGCGAGTCGGGCTCGCGCTGGCCATCAAACTGGCGCAGGCCGGCCACACGGTCGTCAGCGCCAGCCGCAGCATCAGCGCGCAGGCGCCCCACCCGAACATCGTGCAGTTCCAGGCCGACCTGTGCCTGGAGCAGGACCGCCTGGCCCTGATCGACCACCTGCGCAGCCGCTATGACGGCCTGCGGGCGATCATCCACAACGCCTCGCTGTGGCTCGACGATGACCTGGCCAACCTGAACACCATGTTCAAGTTGCACGTGGAAGCGCCGTACCACCTGAACCTGGCACTGGGTGAGCAACTGCTCAAGCTGGACAAGTCGGACATCATCCACATCTGCGACGAAACCTCCTCGCGCGGCAGCAAGAGCCATATCGGCTATGCCGCCACCAAGGCGGCGTTGCAGAACATGGTGCTGTCGTTCGCCGAGAAGTACGCCCCCAGCGTGCGCGTCAACGCCATCCTGCCCGGCCTGCTGATCTTCAAGGAAGACGGCGACGAGCAGTACCGCCAGCAGGCGCTGAAGAAGGCCCTGCTTGAATTCGAACCCGGTGCCCAGCCGCTGATCGAGGCCGTGATGTTCCTGCTCGACAGCCAGTACAGCACCGGCAGCAACGTGGTCATCAACGGTGGCCGCCATTTGAAGAACCGCATCGCGGCCGGATGAGCCGCTGCACCGTGAAGGGAACCCCCATGGACCCGCAACAGCAACTCGAACTCGAAGCGGCGGCCTTTCGCCGCCTGGTAGCGCACCTGCGCGAGCGCACCGATGTGCAGAACATCGACCTGATGAACCTGTCCGGCTTCTGCCGCAACTGCCTGTCCAAGTGGTACAAGGCCGCCGCCGACGAGCGCCAGATCGACCTGAGCCTGGATGACGCCCGCGAAGTGGTCTACGGCATGCCCTACGCCGAGTGGAAAACCCAATACCAGAAAGAAGCCAGCGCCGAACAGCAAGCGGCGTTCGCCAAAGGAAAACCCCATGACTGACCTGAACACCCTGCGCAGCCAACTCGACAGTGGCGAACATGTATTCGCCGACACGCTGGCGTTCATCGCCCAGGGCTACACCTACCAGCCACAGGCCTTCACCAATGGCGGTGTGGAAAACGCCGCCGGGCAAAACGAAGGGTCGTGCAAGACCCTGGGCCTGGCACTGCTCGAAGGCCTGAGCGAGCAGCACGCGCTGCTGGCGTTCGGCGAGCACTACCGCTCGGTGCTGGCCACCCCCGAGGGCAGCGACCACGCCAATATCCGTGCGCTGATGCAGCACGGCCTGGCCGGCGTGACGTTCGCCGGCGCGCCGCTGCAACGCAAGGGCTGACGCCACACCGCTGCACAAGAACGGCCCGCCTGGGCCGTTTTTTCATGCCTGGGGTTCGATCACCTGCCCGGGCACCTGCGCCGGCAGTTGTGCACTGCGCAGCCAGCCCAGTGCTATGGGCCACAGCTGCGCCTGAAAGCGGCTGTGAAAGAACGCGAAATGACCGACCCCCTTGGCATCGACCTGCTGCGCGGCGATGCGCAGGTGCGTGCACGCGCTGGCGGTAAAGTAGCCCAGCAGGCGCTCGATGGCCGGCACCGTACCGAACGGGTCGTCGGTCAGGCTGATCGCCAGGATACTGGCCTGCACCTGGCCAAAGCCCAACGCCCCCAGTGCGCGACCGCTGGGCCGCTGTTCATAGGTGGCGGCGGGTGTTACCCAGTCGCGGACCACGCCGGCCGGGGTGTCCTCCATCCAGCCCAGGCGCTTGCCGGGAAAGTAGCCGAACACGCGGGTCAGCAGCGGCATTGCCAGGTGCCATTTGCACAGCAGCTGCCAGCGGCTGCCTGGGGCATAGTCACGCCAGTAGGCGAACTGCGCGCCCACCGTGACCACCCGCCGGATGCTCGCCGCCGACGCCGCCAGGCCCAGCGCGCAACCGCCGAAACTGTGCCCGACCACATCGATGGGCTGCCCGGGAAACTCGCGCCGGGCGCGCTGGAGCATCGCCTCGAAATCCAGCCGGCCCCAGTCCGACCAGCTGGCCTGAAAACCCCGCAAGGCGGCGGGGCGCGATTCGCCGATGCCGCGGTAGTCGTAGGTGATCACGTCGGCGCCATGGGCGAACAGGTAGTCGGCAAAACGCGAGTAGAAACGGCAGCGCACCGAGGTGGCGGCGTTGATGATGACCACCGCCCGCGTGGGGTCCGCCGCGCCGTGGCGCCAGGTGAAGCCGCCCAGGCTGAAGCCGTCTGCCGCCTCTTCGCGAAACGGCTGGGCAACGCTGGGCGCCTGGGTGGTGAGGGGTTGATTCATCGGTGCCGGCTCCTTCAGGGCCCTTCGCAGCGCAGCATCGGCCAGCGGGTGAGCCAGCCCGTGTGGGTGATGCGCGAGGCGTAGACCGTCTGTTTCTGGCTAACGTAACGCGCGGTGCGGCGCAGTACCAGCCCGAACAGGTCATTCAGCCCCAGGGGCGCAGCGACTTATCATTGTGGGTTCGGCCACCGGCAGGTTGCGCGGGCACGGGCGCCGATCATCGGCGCGCCGGCCCGCGCCCGCCTCAGGCAAGCTCGGTGTAACGCGCCGCCACTTCGGCCTGGCGGATGTCCGAGATCAGGGTGTGACGGGCTGCCTGGAAGGCCGTCCAGCGGGCGTCGTCATGCAACGGCGGGATGGTCACCCCCTCGCGGCGATCGAACCCCACCAGCGCCGCATCCACCAGGTGGTCCACCTCCATCACCTGCGTCAGGGTGTTGATGTCGATGCCCGAGCGCTCCCAGATCTCGGTACGCGTGGCCGCAGGCAGCACCGCCTGCACGTATACGCCGCTGGGCGAGAGCTCCAGGCTCAGCCCTTGCGACAGGAACTGCACGAACGCCTTGGTGGCGCCATACACCGTCATGCCCAGCTCCGGTGCCAGCCCTACCACCGAGCCGATATTGACGATGGCCCCCTCCCCGGCCTGCGCCAACCGTGGCGCGATGGCATGGGCCAGGCGCGCCAGCGCGAGGGTGTTGAGCGTGATGATGCGCGTGACGCTGTCGGCGCTCTGCTCGACGAAGGCCCCCGACTGCGCCGCCCCGGCGTTGTTGATGAGGACGCCGATGCGGGCATCTTCGCGCAGGCGGGTTTCGACCCTGGCAAGGTCTTCGGCCAGGGTCAGGTCGGCCTGCAACACCTCGACGGCCACGCCGTGAGCCTGGGCCAGGCGGCTGGCCAGCCCGTCAAGGCGAGGCCTGTCGCGGGCTACCAGCACCAGGTCATGGCCACGACGGGCAAAACGCTCGGCGTAGGTAGCGCCGATACCGGAAGAAGCACCAGTGATGAGAACAGTGGCAAGGGTAGTCATGGGGTTGCGCTCTCGATGGGTGGGTAACGAGCCGCTATGATGATGACCATAATCTTAACCGTCAACGGTTTTGATGACGGTTGACATCAATGTATAGTGGGCCCCTGACTGACGGCACACGCAGCGAGGAATCTGCACATGAGGGTCACCAAGGCACAGGCGCAGGCCAATCGCGCGCACATCGTCGAAACCGCGTCCGAACTGTTTCGCGAGCGCGGCTATGACGGGGTGGGCGTGGCAGACCTGATGGCGGCGGCAGGGTTTACCCACGGCGGCTTCTACAAGCACTTCGGCTCCAAGGCCGACCTGATGGCCGAGGCTGCTGCCTGCGGGCTGGCCAAGACTGCCAGCGCCGAAGAAGCGCTGGACGTGGCGCAATTTTTCCAGCGTTACCTGTCGCGCGAACACCGCGATGCACGCAGCACCGGCTGCACCATGGCCGCCCTGTGTGGCGACGCGGCGCGCCAGCCGGCCGCAATCAAGGCGACCTTTGCCGACGGCCTGGAGGGCCTGCTCAAGCGGGCCGAGCACGCAGGTGCCGAAAACGGCGATCAAGACCCGCACACCGCACGCGCCAGGATGATCGAGCGCTTTGCCCAGGCGGTGGGCGCGATCATGCTGTCGCGCGCCTGCCCGGACGATGCCCCATTGGCCGACGAAATCATCGAGGTGTGCCGCAAGGCCATCGTTGCCCCGTTCACCGACTGAGGTGCCCGCCCCGCAGTTGTCTTAAAACTGCAACCTTTTGGTCATAGTATGGAAGCTGTTCCCGCTGCAGCCCTGTTGCAGCGCGCCTTTGACAAGGACTCGAAACTCAATGCGCCGTGTCGTATTCAATCAGAAAGGGGGCGTGGGCAAGACCAGCATCGCCTGCAACCTTGCCGCCGTCAGCGCCGCCGAAGGGTATCGGACGCTGCTGGTGGACCTCGACCCCCAGGCCAACACCACCCACTACCTCACCGGCCTGCTCGGCGACGACATCCCGGCCGGCATCAGCGACTTCTTCAAGCAGACCCTCTCCAGCGCACCGGGCAGCAAGCGCGGGCGCGTGTGCATCACCCCCACCCGCTACGACAACCTCGACCTGGTGACCGCCAGCCCCGACCTGGCCGACCTGCAGCCCAAGCTGGAGAGCAAGTTCAAGATCAACAAGCTGCGCAAGCTGCTGGTTGAACTGTCCGAAGACTACGAGCGCATCTACATCGACACCCCGCCGTCGCTGAACTTCTACACCTTCAGCGCGCTGGTGGCCGCCGACCGCCTGCTGATTCCGTTCGATTGCGACAGCTTTTCGCGCCAGGCGCTGTACAGCGTGATCGAGCAGGTGGAAGAACTGCGCCAGGACCACAACGAGTCACTGCAGGTGGAAGGCGTGGTGGCCAACCAGTTCGTCGCGCGCACCGCGCTGCACCAGAGCCTGGTTGATGAACTGCTGGCCGAGGGCCTGCCGGTGCTGCCGGTGTACCTGAGCAGCTCGGTGAAGATGCGCGAATCCCACGAGCTGTCGGTACCGCTGGTGCACATGGCACCGCGGCACAAGCTGTCACGCGAATTCGTCGACCTGCTGGGGGCGCTGGAGCGGGCTGCCTGAGGGCTGCCCGCCGGTTGCGCCCTGGCGTCAGATCGACGCCTGGCGCATGCGATCGGACAACGCCTGCGCCGTTTCCTTGCGCTCGGAATAGCGGTCCACCAGGTGCGCCTGGCTGTCGCGCAGCAGCAGCGTGAACTTGACCAGCTCTTCCATCACATCCACCACCCGGTCGTAATACGGCGAGGGCTTCATGCGGCCCTGCTCGTCGAACTCCATGTACGCCTTGGGCACGGACGACTGGTTGGGGATGGTGAACATGCGCATCCAGCGCCCCAGCACGCGCAGCTGATTGACCACGTTGAACGACTGCGAGCCGCCACACACCTGCATCACGGCCAGGGTCTTGCCCTGGGTGGGGCGAATGGCGCCGAGGGCCAGCGGCACCCAGTCGATCTGCGCCTTGAACACCGCCGACATCGCGCCGTGCCGCTCAGGCGAACACCACACCTGGCCTTCGGACCACAGCACCAGCTCGCGCAGTTCCTGAACCTTGGGGTGCTCCACCGGTACGTCGTCCGGCAGTGGCAGGCCGCTGGGGTCGAAGATGCGCGTCTGGGCGCCAAAATGCTGGAGCAGGCGCGCGGCCTCCTCGGTCAGCAAGCGGCTGAAGGAACGCTCGCGGGTGGAACCGTACAGCAAAAGGATGCGCGGCTTTCGCTCGCCGGCCTGCAGGGCGGTGGGCAGGCCTTCGAACAGGCTCGGGTCGAGGTTGGGCAGGTCGTGGTGCATGGGGCCTCCGGGTCAGAGCGTGGCAATGCGGTCGAGTTCACGCTTGAGCGCGTGGGCATCGAGCTGGCTGAATGGCAGCGCGAAAAACGCCCGGCAGCGACGCTCGATACGCGCCAGCGCATGGTGAAAGTTCGCCTCCACCTCGTCGTCGGTGCCGGGTTGTTCGGAAGGGTCGGCCAGGCCCCAGTGGGCCTTGAGCGCCGGGCCGAAAAACACCGGGCACGCCTCGCCTGCGGCCTTGTCGCACACGGTGATGACGATATCCGGCGGGTTGGCCGCGAAGGCCTCGTTGCCCTTGCTGCTAAGGCCCGCAGTGCTGATGCCGGCCTGCTGCAGGGTCAGCAGGCTGCGCGGCAACACCTGCCCCCTGGGGAAGCTGCCGGCGCTCAGCGCCTCGAAGCCCGCCGGGGCGAGGTGATTGAACATCGCTTCGCAGAGGATGCTGCGACAGCTGTTGGCCGTGCACATGAACAGAACTCGCATGGTGGTGTACTCCCTTTGGCAGGCAGAACGGTCAAAGGCTCAGGCGCAGGGCCAGGGCCGAAAGCGTGATCAACAGCACCGGCACGGTCAGCAGCAGGCCGACCTTGAAGTAGTAGCCCCAGGTGATGCGCGTACCCTTGCGCGCCAGCACATGCAGCCAGAGCAATGTGGCCAGGCTGCCGATGGGAGTGATCTTGGGGCCCAGGTCGCAGCCGATGACGTTGGCGTAGACCATCGCCTCGCGCACCACACCCTGTGCTTCGCTGGCGTGGATCGAAAGCGCGCCGATCAGCACGCTGGGCAGGTTGTTCATCACCGAGGACAGCACCGCGGCAAGCAGCCCGGTGCCCAGAGACGCGCCCCACACGCCATAGGCGGCAAGACGGTCCAGCAACTGGGTGAGCAAGTCGGTAAGGCCGGCGTTTTTCAGGCCGTACACCACCAGGTACATACCCAGCGAAAACACCACGATCTGCCAGGGCGCATCGCGCAGCACGCGCCGGGTGGAGATCACATGCCCGCGCGCAGCGACAATGAACAGCACCACTGCACAGGCCGCCGCCACGGCGCTGATCGGGATGCCCAGCGGCTCGAGCAGGAACAGGCCCACCAGCAGCGCCACCAGCACGCCCCCGCCCACGCGGAAGGTGGCGCGGTCGCGGATCGCCAGCACCGGCGCCTTCAGTGCCTGTACCTCGTACACCCCCGGTATGTCGCGGCGAAAGTACATAAACAGCACCAGCAAGGTGGCCGCCACACTCACCAGGTTCACCGGCACCATCACCGCTGCGTATTCGCCAAAGCCCAGGCCGAAGTAATCGGCCGAGACGATGTTCACCAGGTTGGAGACCACCAGCGGCAGGCTGGCGGTGTCGGCAATGAAGCCTGCGGCCATGACGAACGCCAGGGTTGCAGCCGGGGAGAAACGCAGCGCCAGCAGCATCGACATGACGATAGGGGTAAGGATCAGCGCCGCGCCGTCGTTGGCGAACAGCGCCGACACCGCAGCGCCCAGCAGCACGATGAAGGCGAACAGCCGGCGCCCGTTGCCGCGCGCCCAGCGGGCCACGTGCAGGGCTGCCCATTCGAAGAAGCCAGCCTCGTCGAGCAGCAGGCTGATGACGATGATCGCGATGAAGGTGGCGGTGGCGTTCCACACAATCGCCCACACCGTGGGGATGTCGTGCAGCGACACCGCGCCCAGCGCCAGGGCCAGCAGTGCGCCGAGGCTGGCGCTCCAGCCGACGCCCAGGCCGCGGGGTTGCCAGATGACCAGGGTCAGGGTGAGCAGAAAAACAGCGATGGCAGTCAGCATCGGCGCGCTCCTGGCTCAGCAGCAGGCAGCAGCACGAACGGGGCGCCCGTCCATGTTCTGCAAGCGTGTGGTGTTGTCCTTGAGCCAGTCGGCATTGGCGCGCAGCGTCACCTGCAGCAGGTCGTGCACCCAGCCGGGCAGTTGCGGGTTGAGACGGTAATAGACCCACTGCCCCTGGCGGCGGTCGAGCAACAGGCCGCTGGTACGCAGCTGCGCCAGGTGACGGCTGATCTTGGGCTGGCTGTCGCCCAGGGCGCACATCAGCTCGCACACGCACAACTCGCCCTGCTCTGCGATCAGCAGCGCAGCGCGAGCGCGGGTTTCGTCGGCCAGGCTCTTGAACAGCTCGGGTGGGGTAATCATTGTGGGCGGCCCTTACATATGGATAACCGAATATACGGATATCCATATGTTATCTGCAACCGGATTTTTCAGCGCCTGCCATCAACCTCCCCAGCGCGTCACCCGCCGTTGGGGGCCGGTTTTTCGCGCAAGGCCGTGTGGTAGATCTGCGCCGAATCGAGCACGGGCTGGGTGGCACCATGGCGGGCGATCGACAGCATTGCCTGGCCGATGACCTCGGTGCTCAGCACCTTTTCGGGCAACAGCGCACGCGCCAGGCTCAGCAGCGGGCCGGTGAGCCGGTAGAACACGCGGTACGCGCGGGTTCTGGAGGTGGCCCCATGCAACGGCTGAATCACCGCCGGGCGCAGGATGTGCACGCGCCTGAACGGCAGGCGCAGCAGGCTGTTCTCCGTCATGCCGCGCACCCGCGCCCACATCGTCGAGCTGGTTTCGCTGCTGTCGGCGCCCGCCCCGGAGACGTAGATGAAGGTGGCATGCGGGTTGAGCTCGCACACGCGCTGGGCCACCGCCAGGGTCAGGCGGTAGGTCATGTGGGTGTACTGCGCCTGGGTCATGCCCGCCGCCGAAACGCCCAGGCAGAAGAAACACGCATCCACATCGCGCAGGTCGTCGTCGAGCAGCGTGGACGGGTTATCGGCGAAGGCCGGCCTGACCACCTGCCGGAGCTTGGGGTGCTGGGCGTTCAGGCGTGAGCGCCCGATCAAGCGAACGGACTCCACATCCTGCGCCGCCAGGCATTCGCGCAGCACCCCGCTGCCGATCATGCCGGATGCACCAAAGATCACTATGTTCATGGCGTAGGCTGGCCTCGCTCAGTTTGAAGGGTGCGCCGGCTTCATGCCGACGGCCATTGCGGCGGTGCCGTGCCGAAATCGGCCGCGAGGCTGACCGGCTTCCAGCGCTGCATCGCTTCGCTGCGGGCGGCCTCTTCCACCTCGACCACATACAAGGCGTCCGACCCCAACAGTAGACGCGACGGCAGCCCTTCACGAGCGGCCAGCGCCACGATCAGCTGTGCAATGCGCTCGGGGTCGCCCACTTCGTTGCCCACGTAGGACTCGATCAAGGCCTTGAACGCGGCCATCGACGCCATGTAGTCCGGGGCCAGCTCGCTGAGCGTGCTGCGGGCCTGGTGGCCCCAGTCGGTACGCATGCCGCCGGGCTCCAGGGTGCACACCTGGATGCCGAACGGCGCGACCTCCTTGCCGACCACGTCGCTGAACCCGCCCACGGCCCATTTGGCCGCCTGATAGGCCGACAGGCCCGGGCTTGCGATGCGACCGCCGGCCGATGACACCTGAAAGATATGGCCGCGGCCCTGGGCGCGCATCACCGGAATGGCCGCACGGGTGAGGTTGACCACGCCGAACAGATTGGTCTCGACCTCGGCGCGAAAATCATCGGTGGGGATGTGCTCGAACGGCTGGATATGGCCGAAGCCCGCGTTGTTGACCAGCACATCCAGCCGGCCAAAACGGCGCACGGCCTCGGCCACGGCGTGCCTTGCCTGCTGTTCGTCGGTCACGTCCAGTTCGAACGTGGCCAGGTTGGCGCCGTACTGCGCCTGCAGCTCGACGAAGCGTGTGATGTCGCGTGCAGTGGCCAGCACCTTGGCGCCGCTGTGCAGCGCCGCCTCCAGAATGGCGCGCCCCAGGCCTCGGGACGCACCGGTAATCAACCAGACTTCAGACATGATCATTCAACCTTTTCAACGCGCCGACCGCAGCGCATGGGCAACATAAAAGAGGGGACTGCTCACTCGGGCCGAAAGCCGGCCTTGCCTTCCAGCATCACCGACTCGGCAAGCGTCTTCTGTGCCTGAATGTCCGCCAGGCTGCGGGCATAGCCGGCCTCCAGCGCCGCATAGGCATCCCCGCCGAGCACGGTGCGCAGCGGCGGCTTCTGCAGCTGGCTGAGGGTGTAGATGGCGTCGGCCATTTTCAGCGGGTCGCCCGAGGCGGTGTCTTCGCCATGCTGTTCGATCCACCCGCGCAGGTTGCCGACCGCACTGCCCTTGTAGGCGTCGAGCTGCTCGGTCCAGCGGATGTTGGCCACGAAGCCGGTCTTGATCGAGCCTGGCTCGATGATCAGGGTGTTGATGCCGAACTCGGCCAGCTCTTGCGCCACCGCTTCGGCGAAGCCTTCCAGACCGTACTTGGCCGCGTGGTACAGCGAGCCGCCCGGGTAGGCGGTACGGCCGCCGACACTGCTGACATGGATGAAAGTACCGCGCTGCTGTGCGCGCATCGCCGCCATGAAGGCGCGGGTGACCTGTATCGGCGCCATCAGGTTGAGCGCGATCTGCTGGTCGACTTCGGCGTCGGTCATCTCTTCCATTGCACCGATCACCGCCCCGCCCGCGTTGTTGACCACCACCTCCACATCGGGATGGCGGGCAGCAACGGCGCGTACCTGTTCGCGGTCGGTCACGTCGAGCGCTTCCACATGAAGACGCTTTGGATACGCCTGTTGCAACGCCTGCATCGCCTCCACACGACGCACGGCGGCGACCACGGTATGCCCCTGGGCCAGCGCCTTTTCGGTAAGGGCCAGGCCCAGGCCACCCGAAGCACCGGTAATGAACCACTTTTGAACAGCCATGAAGATACTCCTGTTACAAATTGTGAGTGATTAATCACTCAGTTAAAAGACAAGGCTTTTACGCCGTAATGGCGCGCCACAGCATATGGAAGCCCAGCTGGCGGTGGCTGTCGGCCTCCTCCGGGGACTTCTCGATGTGTTCGATGGTGGTGGTGGCGATACTCTCGATCACGGAAGAAATGAAGCTGATCGGGGCATCGATCAGCACGCCGTCCTCTACCCCGCCCTCCATCGTCCTGGACACGGCCTGGAACGGCTGCGCGCCCAGTGCGCGGGTGTCTGCGGTTACCTGCCCCGACGCCGACAGCCGTGCCAGCACCACGCGCTCCAGGGCATTGTTCAGGCCCCAGCTGACATAGCGATTGAAGATGTACTCCATGCGCTGGCGGTAGTCGGCCTGGGCCGGGAAGTCCGACATCATGGCCGTCACCAGGCTTTGCTTGAGGTGCAGGTAGAGCTCCTGGAACAGCACCTCCTTGCTGCTGAAGTAGGTGAACAAGGTGCCGTCGGCAACCCCGGCGCGCCGCGCGATGCTCGACGTGCTGGCCATCACGCCCAGCTCGGCGACTGCCTGCATCGCAGACAACAGCAAGGCTTCACGTTTTTCGGGGCTGAGGGGACGTGCCATGGAGGGAGGTTCGCTTAAGAAGACTGAGTAATCAGTCAACTATATTCCTGACCCTTGGGCGAATGCAAGGGGCGGATGCCGCGACGGTGCCGAACGGCAAGCCCCCCGGCATGTCGCCGGGGGGTTGATAGCCGTTATCCGGCGCTACTCGAACAGGTTCACGATGGCATCCGACAACGTACTTCGCTGCCGCGACCACGAGCTTGTGAAGTGATAGATATCGTTGGCCTGGACGTAGTGCTTCACGAACTGGAAGTGATAGTCGGCGGCAATCTGGAACAGGTACAGATCGCTTTGGATATTCACGTAGTTGGTGCCGAAGCGATGGATCTCGGTACTGATCTGGACCATGCCCTCCAGAACCGCATGGGTGTCGGGCTCCAGGTCCACATTGATTTCCGAACTTGGCTTTTCGGTAAGAATGCGCTTCCAGGCGAGCTCCGAACTCTTTCTTCCCGAGGTGCCCTTGGTAAGGTCGCAGGGGGCCTCGATGGCCTGGCGGGCTTTGCTCATTTCGTCTTTGATGCGGTCATCCAACTGCAACTTCCTGCCTGTTTTTACCTGGCAAAACAAACTGGTCAACTCGAGCCAGGCGGATTCGTATTCCTTGGGGTTATCGCGCTCGACCATCTGCTTGGGGTTGGACCAGCAAGGCTTGTACCTGAACTTGGCGAAACTGTAGTCGGGGAAGTGCCCGAGCCAGCCGTGGCCCAGATAACTGGTACCGCTGGGGGCCGCTTCGAAGTTGGGGTTCGCGAACGGCACGCCCTTGGTGTCGGATGACTTCAGGACTTTCCTGTTCCAGTTTTTCGACGAGCCGTCCATGTAATAGATGGCCTGTGGGCCGTAGCCCATCTTGGACCATTCCCAGGAGTCCGGGTCGTAGTCCGCATCCCAGTAGGTGTTCATCACGTTGTCGAGGCCGCAGTGGTCCTGGTGGGCCCAGGTGTCGGCGATCACATGCGCCCTGACCCCCAGCAGGATCAGCCTGAACCTGCGCAGCACGTCTGCACGATTGTCCTTCAGCACCTCTGCCCCGCCGATGGCCAGGCTGATGATCTTCTCCAGCCGGTCGTCATCGGTGGCGCAGAGCACGGCATCTTGAACAAGCCTGCGCGAGAGTGCGCTTTGCGGCCGGTTGAGCATCTTGCCGTATTGCAGATCCTTCACCTTGCTGGCGTTGTACTTTCTCAGTATCTGCTCGCCGCCAAAGGTGTCGCGCTTGATGAACTTGGGCAGGTAGTTGGCCACTTCGGCGCCATGGGTTTCTTCTCGGCTGGGCGTGCCGGCCGGGTCGTTGTAGTTGCCGGGGATGAAGTGGTACGAGCACCACAGGCCATCTTCAGGCTCCCCCATCGTGCCCAGCAGCCCGCCCTGGTAGGTGTAGCGCGGGTTGTCCATCTTGGCCACGACGTTGTACTTGGCAGATTTTTGGGTGTCGCTGACCAGGCTCCAGTAAGAGGCATAGGTGCTCTCGCTGAAGAAGTCGATGAAGTTGGCTGCCTTGGCAATAAGGGTTGCATCGTCCTTGTTGAAGCCGCCGCACAGTGCTGAGTGGTAAGTACCGTAGAAGTGAAAATCCTGATCCATGCCGCTTTCCCCTAAACAGTTTTTGTTTAACAAAAAAAGACCGCAAGGGTTTATAGGCACAGCTTTAAATAGTGTCAAATGGCCATTAGTCAATGATAATTGTTATTTTTATTTCGTGTATTAACGTTGGGAAACTGCGGTTTGATGGGCATGGCGATATAGAGCGGTTCTATTTAAATTCATGGCCAATGGAGCCAGTCTGCGCTCAGTAATCAGTCGTCAGGCTTGAGCAACTTTCCACACTGCTCACTGGCCAACTGGCTGATGATCCGGATGGCCTGATGAATACCCGCCGTGTTGCGAAAGCTCAGCTGCGGGTTGTGCTCGCACTCCAGCACCTCGTCATGCTGGACGAGCGCTTCACCGAGTAGTTCGAGGGTCCAGGCGTAGCGTTGGATGGTGGACAAGCGTTCTTGGTCGGTCATGGGGATACCTGCGCTAGGGGTGTAACAGGGCTGCGGAAAATATTGCCGGGGAAGATCGTCCCGTTGTTGCGCTCTTAAGGCCACGGTATTTAGGACCCATCTCGTGGAGCTGGACGATGGACAGGCGATCATAGGGATGCTCGCCCTGTAGCTGGTCGGGGGACTGTGAACGACAGAAACGACCCACAGCGGCCTTTCGAGGAGGGCAGAAAACGACCAAAAGCGGTCATTACCGAGCGACAGCTTTCGCCTTTTGCAACCCTTCGAGGTGTCTACCAAATCGATGGCGATTCAGACAGCCGGCGCAAATGACAGCCAATCTGCTTCGAGGAAGCTAGCGCGCTAAGCTTCGTTCGCCCACACAGCCACTCACTGTCGCAGGTGATGGCCTACACCTAAGACGGCATAAATTTACATTCCTATGTTGACGCATTTGGTTGTCCAACAGAAAATCTAGGCTCCTCCACCTCATGGACTTGTGCGAGACATGAAGTCGTCTACGAGTGTATATGAAGTTTTTACTCCAACAACGCCTGCTAAAGCGTCTTTTATCGAAAGAGACGAAGTCAACGATAAATTGGTGGATGCACTTAGAACCCCAGGCACGCAACTAGTCGTCTACGGATACTCAGGCTCTGGAAAGTCAACTCTACTGCGAAATAAATTGCGCCAACTTTACGAACACGAAGTAACAACAAGGTGCACATCAGCATCCAGCTTTGAGCAACTAATGCTAAGTGCCTTCGACGACTTGAATGGATATTACATTTCCGAGCTTCAAGAGAAAAACACCTCCACCATATCTGCGTCTGCTAAAACTACGCTTGCATCCATCAGAAGCGAATTATCCGCTACCGTCTCAGCTTCATCTG
The DNA here is from genome assembly GCF_029960155.1 of Pseudomonas sp. PS01300. Taxonomy (NCBI): domain Bacteria; kingdom Pseudomonadati; phylum Pseudomonadota; class Gammaproteobacteria; order Pseudomonadales; family Pseudomonadaceae; genus Pseudomonas; species Pseudomonas sp. PS01300. Next base: position 26,297 of record NZ_JASCPN010000028.1, read on the forward strand.
AAAACTCAGCTAAAAAAACCAGAATTATCCCCCCCCAATTAACAGCTCAAAATTTAGCCAAGCTTATGGGTGAGGCCAACTGTTGTTGGGTACTCGAAGACTTTCATAAGATAGAAGAGTCCGAGCGCATAAAACTTTCTCAGACAATGAAAGTTTTCATGGATATGGCAGATGATTACAAAGCTGTAAAAGTCATTGCAGTAGGTGCTGTAGATTCTGCTCGGCAAGTAGTTCAGTATGATCCAGAAATGCGCACACGCATCGCAGAGATTCATGTTCCACTCATGGAACCGCACGAACTTCAAAGCATCATAAACTTAGGTACTAGAATTCTAAAAATTGCATTTAGCCCAAGCCTGACCAACAAAATTAGCCACTATGCGAACGGCTTGCCAGCAATCTGCCACACACTTTGTCTTAGCGTATGCCAACATAACGGTATATATGAAGAAGTCGACACACCTGTAAAGTTTACGGACGAAGAACTGGAGCCTGCCCTAAAAAAATACCTATCCAATTCATCTGACACATTGAAGATGGCTTTCGAAGCATCGCTTAAACAGGTGCGCAAGGGAAAATACGACCACCCTAAACTAATAATTCACGCATTAGCACAGCTGTCTCAGGATGGCGCTACTAAAAACGAACTACTCAGAAAGATTCAAAAAGTCGAACCAACCTATACTTCACGAAGCTTCAGCGGAGGAATGGAAAAGCTCTGCAAGGCCCATAGAACCCCACTTATTCGGTTCGACGAAAACTCTGGAAAGTATTCGTTCATAGACCCCCTCTACAGATCATTCGCATTAGCTCTTAACTCTGAAAAACCAAAAACTAGCTTTGACGCCAATATTCAATCCTTGCTTGAAAATGTGATTTTTAAATTTACCGAAACCTCAATTAAATCGCATCACTATCGCGACCGAAAATAGCTCAATACATAGCACTACATCGACAACCCTGCTCAGGACGCAACCATAGCAGGCGAAGGGCTTCGGGCCACTATTTACTCAATAAAGCCTGCATCTAGGTTATGACCCAAAAGGGGACAGATTTATTTTGACCACAGTTGAGCAAAGCAAAGGCGACCCGTTCTAGGTCGCCTTTCGTTTATACAGATACTGTAACCGCAGCAACTCCTTAGTTTAGGATACATGAGCCTTAATTTGAGAAATCACTCGAATCATCGGCCGTATGGTACATACATGTAAACCTGTCCTCTTTGAGTCTAGCCTGAACCCAGAAAAAAGGCGGTATCACGAATTCATCATTACATGAATCGCCTTTAACATAGTGAGAGAATAATTCACAAAAACTTAAAACCTTATCGAAAGCTAAATAACACTAAGACCTGGGAAATAAATTCAATCTTAATCTAAGCAACCATTTTTTATCGTGCGTAGAGCCCGCCCGAGAATGACCAAGGCAGTGTTTCCATAGTAATTATAAAGAGGCAACACCCACACACAACTTATAGTAACACATGAACATTTTTTAAGCACGACCACTAAATCTGAATCCACCTAACCCAAAGAAAATTAACTTACACTCCAATAAGTAACAGCTAAGAATCTTACTTGGCCTGCCGAGATTTCCTTTTAGGTGCAAAAAGATAGCTATCTATTTCTGACATCCACGACGGAATTGTCTCGCGACTAGCAACCTCTGCGTACTTGAGTGCAAACTTTACTTTGAACCCTGGCATATTAAACAGCTCTTCAACACTTCGTTGCTGCGTACCCGTAAAATCGAACGCTAGTGACGCTGGCAAATCACTCTGTGCAAATGATATAAACTGCAGCAAAGAAGAAACCTGCTCGCCGTAGCTAGGATCCTCTTCAAAACACTTAAGAGCCAAAATAAAATCCTTGGGATTTAAAGTATCCTCAATAACAGTAGGAGGATAAAACTCCGTATTACTGGTTGACTTCAACAAGGTCTCAAGCTTGTATTCATCATTATGAATACGCTTAATCTTTATTTGTTCAATACCCTCACTGGCATCATACTTCTCGAAGGCTTTATCAGTATCAAGAAGCAAAAACACCTTACCCTTGATGTCGTCTCGGTTTTCGTCAAGCGCCATCTCCAAATATTTAAATATCTTCTTCACATGTTTGGACCCACCTACGGGAAGAATAAAAAGCTTATTCCTAGCCAAATAGAAATCCAAATATATTTTATCAGCCGACCCTTCGCAAACTATCCATTTGTAATCTCTCCCGGTTATAGAAGCGATCATTGACTGCACAAGGTCATTTAGGCCTTTGAGTTCTAAGTCGGATGGCAGTTTACCTTGGCTAGTTTTGCGCAACTTAGAAATATCTTCCCGAAAACACCTCAGATCAATCATGACAAGCTCACTTTCGACTTTCGGGCAATATATTGCCACCCCATTTGAAATAACAGGCATGAACCCATACCAATGTGTCGTAATAAGTGTCTGCACTCCAGCCTGAGATATTTCCTTTAACTTTTCAAACTGCTCGAAACAAGCGGATATATGTAGAGAAAGCTCAGGCTCATCGATAGCAAGAATGAGCAGTTGATTTCTAGGTCTTTTGGCTTCTAACAAAAAGGCTTTGGCGATATCGATCAATGCCTGCCGCTTCTCTCCTGAGCTAAGATTATTTACAGGTACAACCTCTCTCCCAACTTTTTTGGTTAGGATTTTGCTATCAAAGAAGGCCTCTATGATTTTTTCGGTTAGATGAGACTGGTTAAATAAATTCTGTTTCTTGGCCGGTTTCTTATACTCATAAATTTCTAATGTTTTTGACACCTCCACCAAAAAAGCATTTAGCTTTTGATTGATATCCGTCACCGTCGACTTATTAACAATATTTCTTACAATTTCTTCAATTTTTGTACCCAGCAACGCTTGCACCGTAGCACTTTCAATTTTCGTAAACTCCTTAAAATTTATTTCCGATGGTATGTATATGTACTGGTAAGACCCATGTACATAGGCAGTAAACGCCTGAACAAACTTCGCCCAATGAGAGTCTTCTTGGAGTTTTTCAAACACGCTTAATGACTCAAAAATAGAGAAATATGGTGAAGAAGAACCAGTGGGCGATGACTTCATTATACCAAAAGGCACTAGGTAGTGAGTCTGATCATTGTAACCTTGACTTTTTAAGTTTTCTCGATGCTTACAAAATTCACTTACTGGCTTAGGAGATGAGTTAAATGCCTGACTATTAGCACCCCAAACACATTGACTGAGCCGCTCTAGAGAAACCATGTTATTTTCGTCATCTGATTCAATTATAGTTTTTTCTATCAAGAATATTGGACAGATGTATGGCTCCCTCTCTGCGAACCCCTTCGATAAACTGTGATTAAAATTCCATTCAATATTATTGAAGAAACTATCTAAGGCCTCGAGCACTGAGCTCTTTCCTGAGCCGTTCTCCCCAACAATAGCACTAAACATACTCCCATTAGACATAGGAATATAATTTATATTTTGATAGATCTTGAAATTTCTAATCAAAATGCCAACTATCATGACCATCCTTAGCTTGCGCTTTTTATATTATTTATCAAAATATTTAGCGTTGAGTCCAATCGACAGCGGCTCACTGCTCTCGCCAATAGCTAACTTGAAACTTTCTGGGCACTAATAACTTGTACTTCGTTAACTCCCAATTCTCTATTGCACAAACCTCTTAGATTTCTCGCTTCGAGAAGCACCGCATCATGGCAATATGCCTTCCAAGTAGTCAAGTAGCACGCTCCCCACTCCGCACATCCCAGCATTTTCGGTGGTAAGGCAGCTACTGCATCGAGCGGCTAAATACTAGGCGTCCAAGATGTTTGAATCGCCCCTGATTTCCTAGACACTCTCCAAGCCTCAGAAAATAGCGTTTCTCTTACTCTACCGGCGACAGTTCATTGTTGAAGCCATGCCGACGTTTTACGATGTGAATGTAGGTGACCCAAACCTTGTTGGGTTCTACGACATCAAACTGGCGCTTCAGCAAATGGGTGAAGCGACTGCTGAATTACCGCCGTACTTTCCAGGGCGACGTCGATAACCTGATTGAGAACGCAGACCTTCAAGACGCATCAGCCTTGCCACACGATGACGACCACAATCCTCACCGGCCTCGCGCAGATCGTCATGGATTTTGCGATAGCCATAAACGCCGCCGCTCTCCAGCCATGAATGCTTAATCAAACCCAGTAGTCGCCGGTCGCCTTTGGCTCGTAGAGATTGCGGCTCAGACAGCCAGGCGTAATAACCGCTGGGATGGACTTTCAGCGTCAGGCAAAGCCGTCGAATCGAATACTCGCCCGCGTGCTGCTTGATAAAGGCGTACTTCAGCCGCACTTCTTGGCAAAGTACGCGGCGGCCTTCTTTAAGATGTCTTTCTCTTCCGTCACACGCTTGAGTTCAGCGCGTAGCTTGCGCAACTCGGCCTGCTGATCATCATCTTGCTGACGCTGCTCTTGGGGCTTGCTATAGACCTTGATCCAGGCGTAAAGGCTGTGCACGGACATGCCCAGACGCTGGGCGACATCGGCAATATGTTTGCCTTTTTCGGTCACTTGCTTGACCGCTTCGATCTTGAGCTCTTCGGGGTAACGCTGACGACTAAGGCACCTCCAGGCCTCATTATGAGGCCAGGAGGTGTCTACGAAACCAGGGGCGATTCACCTTGTCGAATCGAGACATCCCTAACCATATCCCTAAATCGCGTAGATGCCCATAGACAAAACGAGACAGACAGAAACAACAAAGCCCGCACTGTGCGGGCTTTGCGTTGTGTTTCGTAGACAGTCATAGACTTCTGGAAACTGGTCTCTGGTGCCGGAGACAGGAATCGAACCTGCGACCTTCGCGTTACGAGTGCGCTGCTCTACCGACTGAGCTACACCGGCGTGGCGACAACGCTACCATTGCCGCCACGCTTTCGCAAATCACTGTTTATCAACAGCTATTGCCCACCACTCGCCTGCACCGCGGTGCACCCGGCCGGGGCCAGGTCGGCCTCGATATCGGTGCTGCACGCCCAGCCCGTGGCCGAACGGGCCCAAGTCAGGTGCTTGCCCGCCACCGGCGCCGGCGCATCCACCAGCACGCATGCAAGGGTGCCCACACCAGTCGCCGCCACGCCCTGCGCACTCAAGGTGCAGTTGGCCGTGGTCGGCTGGCCGCCAAGGGCGACGACATCGGCCACGTCCTTGCCCTGGTTGATCTGCACTTCGAAGGCGGTCTTCAATGCCGACACCTCGGCCAGCGCCGCCGTGGCCTTGGCCCGCGCCTGGTGGTTGGTGTACATGGGCATGGCAATGGTCGCCAGAATGCCGATGATCGCCACCACGATCATCAACTCGATCAATGTAATACCGCGCTGTCCCTTCATGGGCACTCCCCTCGCAAAAACTCACAAATCCCGCCACGGGCACCGCCGCAGACCAGCGCGCCAGTAGGCCCGAACAGACACCTTTTGTCACCCTGCGGGTACTTAACCCAGCACCGCGCTCGACTACTCTAGTGGTCACCGGGCGGGATTGCCCGAGCCTATCACCCTGAAGCTGTTACAGGGTTTGTGACTGTCCACCGCTGCATGGAGGTAGCGATGAACCACAAGACAAAAACCTATGCCTGGCAAGGCATCGACCGCTCCGGTACCCACGTGAGCGGGCACAGCAGCGGGCAGAACAGTGCGCTGGTGAAGGCGCTGCTGCGCGGTCGCGGCATTCGCCCAACCCAGGTGAACGCGGCACGCCGTATTACCCTGCAATTGCCCGCTTCGCTCGGCGCCAAGGACATCACCCGCTTCAGCCGCCAGCTGGCAACGTTGTTCAAGGCCGGCGTGCCGCTGCTGCAAGGGCTGGGCATGATCGCCGAAGGCGCCAACAACCCACCGCTGCGCAGCCTGCTGGGCACCCTCAAAAACGATATCGCCGCCGGCTGCGGCCTGGCCGATGCGCTGCGCAGGCACCCGCGCCAGTTCGACAGCCTGTATTGCAACCTGGTGGCCGTGGGTGAGCAAACCGGCTGCCTGGACAGCCTGCTCGACCAGTTGGCAACGCTGCAGGAGAAACGCCTGGCGCTGCGGGCCCGGCTGAAAAAGGCCATGGTCTACCCCGCGCTGGTGCTGCTGGTGGGGTTGGGGGTGGCGGCGCTGCTGTTGCTCAAGGTGGTACCGCAGTTTCAGGCCATGTTTGCAGGCTTCGGCGCGCCGTTGCCAGCCTTCACCCAGGGTGTCATCAACCTGGCCGAATGGCTGGGGCAGTATCTGCTGTGGGTGCTTGGGGTAATGCTGGCCACGGGATTTGCCCTGCGCCGCGCCTTCGAGCGTCAGCAGGCGGTGCGTTTATGGGTGTTGCGCCAGGGGCTGCGCATGCCGGTTCTGGGGCCGGTGATGCAGCATGCGGCGCTGGCTCGTTTTGCGCGCACCCTGGCGACGTCGTTCAGTGCCGGCGTACCGCTCACCGAAGCCCTGGGGCCGGTGGCCGCCGCGTGCGGCAATACGCTGTACGAGCAAGCCGTTCTGCGGCTGCGCCAGGCCATCGGCAACGGCCTGTCGATGAGCGCGGCGATGCGCAACGAGCCGCTGTTCCCGTGCCTGGCGTTACAGATGTGCGCCATTGGCGAGACATCCGGCACGCTCGACGATATGCTCGACCGGATCGCCAGCCACCACGAAACGGCCGTCGACGAATGGCTCGACAACCTGGCCAGCCTGCTGGAGCCGATGATCGTGCTGATTCTCGGGCTGGTGGTGGGCAGCCTGGTGGTCGCCATGTACCTGCCGATCTTCCAGCTGGGCGATGTGATCTGACTATGGACCTGTTCGAAACCCTGGCCCGCCAGCCGCTGGCCTACCAATGCGTCGCCCTGTTGCTTGGCCTGATTGTGGGCAGCTTCATCAATGTGCTGGTGCATCGCCTGCCGATGATGCTCGAGCGCCAATGGCGCAGCGAGGCCCGCGAAGTGCTGGAGCTGCCCAGCCCGGCCGAACCGCGTTTCGACCTGATGCTGCCCCACTCCCACTGCCCGCACTGCCAGCACCGCATCCGCGCGTGGGAGAACATCCCGGTGCTGAGTTACCTGTGCCTGCGTGGGCGCTGTTCGGCCTGCAAGGCATCGATCAGCCCGCGTTACCCGCTGGTGGAGCTGGCCTGCGCAGGGCTTGGCCTGTTCGCGGCCTGGCATTTAGGCTTCAGCGCCAGCGCGGCGGCGTTCATGCTGTTGAGCTGGGGCTTGCTGGCAATGAGCCTGATCGATATCGAGCACCAGTTGCTGCCCGATGTGCTGGTGCTGCCGCTGCTGTGGCTGGGCCTGATACTCAATGCCTTCGAGGTGTTCGTGCCGCTGGACCAGGCGCTGTGGGGCGCCGTGGCCGGCTACCTGAGCCTGTGGACGGTGTACTGGCTGTTCAAGCTGGTCACCGGCAAGGAGGGCATGGGCTATGGCGATTTCAAGCTGCTGGCCATGCTCGGCGCCTGGGGCGGCTGGCAGATCCTGCCGCTGACGCTGCTGCTGGCCTCGCTGGTGGGCGCGCTGCTGGGCCTGGTGCTGCTGCGCCTGCGCAACCAGCAGGCAAGCACGCCGATTCCGTTTGGGCCCTATCTGGCCATTGCGGGCTGGATCGCGTTGCTCTGGGGTGGTCAAATGACCACTTCCTATCTGCAATTTGCCGGACTGCAATGACCACACCCGCCTTCACACCCTGGATTCTCGGCCTCACCGGTGGCATCGGCAGTGGCAAGAGCGCCGCGGCACAACGCTTCATCGAGCTGGGCGTGCACCTGGTGGATGCCGACCAGGCCGCACGCTGGGTGGTCGAGCCCGGGCGCCCGGCGCTGGCCAGCCTGGTGGAGCATTTCGGCCCCGGCGTGCTGCAAAGCGACGGGCAACTGGACCGCGCCGCCCTGCGCCAGCTGATCTTCAGCGACCCGGCGCAACGCCGCTGGGTGGAAGCCCTGCTGCACCCGCTGATCGGCCAGGAGATCTTCAGCTACCTGGCCAAGGCCGAGTCGCCCTATGCGGTGTTCGTTTCACCGCTGATGATCGAGTCGGGCCAGTATCAGCGCACCCAGCGCCTGCTGGTGATCGACGCGCCGCAGGCCTTGCAGATCGAACGCACACTGCAGCGCGACCAGACCAGCCCCGAACAGGTGCAGGCCATTCTCAAGGCGCAGACCAGCCGCGAAGAGCGCCTGCGCCATGCCCACGACGTGATCGTCAACGACCGCGACCTGGCCTGGCTGCATTCGGAGGTCGACCGCCTGCATCACTTTTACCTGACTTTGCGTGGAGGCCAAGCATGAGCCAACCCCTGACCGTAGACTGCCCGACCTGTGGCGCCCCTGTTGAATGGAGTGCCACAAATACCTACCGGCCGTTCTGCTCCGACCGCTGCAAGCTGATCGACCTGGGTGCCTGGGCCGCTGAAGAGCACAAGATTCCGGTGGCACCGGATGCCGAAGACGAGCTGTTCTCCGGCGACTTCAACCCGCGCGAACACTAGCCGCGCGGTTCATCGTCCTTCCACGGGGCCTGCAGGTAGCGGGTCCGGTTGAAGGTTTCCAGCCACTCGGGGCAGAACACCACCAGCGCACTGATTACCATGCCGTTGATGAAGGCCTCGGGGAAGATGATCAGCCACAGGTAGCCGATGAAGTCCGACAGCCATTCGGGCATCACGAAGATACCGTCCAGCCACAGCCAGCCAAGGCTGGCCAGCAGGCACAGCAAGGTCGCCAGCGCGGCGGCGAAAAACCCCGAACAGAAGATGTACACGAACAGGTTTTTAGGCTGTGCGCGCTCCACCAGTATGGCCACCCCCTCCGTCACCAGCACCGGCAGGCCAATCAGCAGCAGGCCGTTGACGCCCATCGCCGCCAGGTCCTGACGCCCCAGCGCCACCAGCCCCACCTGCGCCACCAGGCCACCGACGATTGCCAGCGGCCAGTCCAGCAGCAGGGTCACGGCGGTCATGCCGATGAAGTGGTACGACACGCCGGTGTCGAAGTCGCGGCGTACCAGCCACAACGCGAACAGTGCGAAGATGGTGCCGAACAGCAGGTGCTGGCGCCGCCGGTCGGTGAACAGCTCGACCCACGGCGCGCGCCACACCGCCCACAGCAGCAGCGGCACATAGCACAGCCAGCCCAGCAGCAGGCTTTGTTCCGATAACACTTGTGCGCCAATCACGGCTGTCTGCCCCTTGTGTGCATTGCGCCCGACGATGGCTCATTCTACACACCGTTCCACGGCCTGTTGCCGCCATCCACCGGGCCTGGAATGCAGCGTTGTCATGATTTGGGCGCTAAGCTTGTGCCCATGGATGACTCAGACTACCTGCGCCTGCTAACCATTCAGGCCGAACAAGCCAATGCGTTCCTGTCCAATGCCCGCAAATGGGAGCGCGAGCGTTGGGTATGCCAGCGCCTGCTGCAAGGCCTGAACATCCCTTACCGCAGCGAGGACTTCACCGCCGCCGGTCAGGAGCCACCCGACGTGCTGTTTCGCGATGCCGCCTTCGAGGTGTTCTTCGTGCTCGACGAAGGGCGCCGGCTCAACGACGAATGGCGCGAAGAGTTGCAGCGCAGGCGCAGCGCGTTCTCCCTCGCGCAGCTGGTAAGGCGCGAGGCCCGGCCGCGACGCATCAGTGCGCAGGAGCTGCTACAGCGCCTGGCGCCCACCCTGCGCAAGAAGTCGCACAACTACCGCGAACGCAACCTGGACCTGGGCGAACTGGACATCATTGCCTTCGCCAGCCTCAAGCGCGAAGTGCTCGACCTCAACAGCCACTTCCCGCCGCCCACCGAGTACCTGCGCCAGGGCTGGCGCTCGCTGTCGCTGGTGGGCCCGACCTTCGCCCGGGTGCTGTTCGCCCACCCCGATGCGCCGGATTTTCTGCGCGCCAACCTGGGGCGCAGCATCGTCTTCGATGTGGGGATCAGCCTGTGATCGCCGCCCCCTGCCAAAGCGGGATGGCATAAATGCGGCGCGGGTGATACAAAGCGCAATCATTCGCTGTCACGAGCGCTTCGATCCCCCAGGTAAGCCTTTGGCGACGGACTACAGTGAACACTGTAGCGTTCCCACAGTCACATGCGTCTACCTGAGGAGGCCTCCATGACCAGCCGCCTGAACCCCGAAGACCAGCGACGAGTCGATGAATACCTGCGTGCCCCCCAACACCAAGTCGAGCGCAAGCCTTTCAGGCCATGGCTGCTCCTTGCTCTGGTGGTGGGCGTGACGATCAGCCTTGGCCTGTTGAGCCGCCTCCTGAGCCACCTGGTGCTATGAGCTGCCTTGCGCTCGCCCAAACCGCCCGCCCTGCGCGGCCGGCCACTCAGGACCCAACCCAGAATTCCGCAAACCTTATGAGATATCCCCATGACTCACCGTATCGTGATTGTCGGCGGCGGCGCCGGCGGCCTGGAACTGGCGACCCGCCTGGGTAAGACCCTGGGCAAGCGCGGCACTGCCGCGATTACCCTGGTCGACGCCAACCTGACCCACATCTGGAAGCCGCTGCTGCACGAAGTGGCGGCCGGTTCGCTCAATTCCTCCGAAGACGAGCTCAACTACGTGGCCCAGGCCAAGTGGAACCACTTCCAGTTCCAGCTGGGGCGCATGAGCGGCCTGGAGCGTTCGAGCAAGCAGATCCAGCTGGCCGCCACCCTCGACGAGGACGGCCGCGAGCTGCTGCCGGCGCGCACCCTGGCGTATGACACGCTGGTGATCGCGGTAGGCAGCAACACCAACGACTTCGGCACCCTGGGTGCAGCGCAGCATTGCCTGTTCCTCGACACCCGCAAGCAGGCCGAGCGCTTCCACCAGCAGTTGCTCAACCACTACCTGCGCGCCCACGCCGGCGACCTTGCCAGCGAGAAGATCAGCGTGGCGATCGTGGGTGCCGGTGCCACCGGCGTGGAGCTGGCGGCCGAGCTGCGCCATGCCGCCCACGAACTGGCCGCCTATGGCCTGGACCGCATCCAGCCCAAGGACATGCAGATCACCCTGATCGAGGCCGGCCCACGGGTGTTACCGGCGCTGCCCGAGCGCATCAGCGTGCCGGTGCACAAAACCCTGGAAAAACTCGGCGTGACGGTGCTGACCAACGCGTCGGTCAGCGAGGTCACCGCAGACTCGCTCAAGACCGCCAACGGCGAGGTGATCCACGCCAGCCTCAAGGTGTGGGCGGCCGGTATCCGCGCCCCGGCGTTCCTCAAGGACATCGACGGGCTGGAAACCAACCGCATCAACCAACTGGTGGTGCGCCCTACCCTGCAGACCACCCTGGACGATGACATCTTCGCGTTCGGCGACTGCGCCGCCTGCCCGCAGCCGGGCAGCGACCGCAATGTGCCGCCGCGCGCCCAGGCCGCCCACCAGCAGGCCTCGCTGCTGGCCAAAGGGCTCAAGGCGCGCCTGGAGGGCAAGCCGTTGCCCACCTACGCGTACCGCGACTACGGCTCGCTGGTTTCGCTGTCGCGCTTCTCGGCAGTGGGCAACCTGATGGGCAACCTCACCGGCAGTGTGATGCTCGAAGGCTGGCTGGCGCGGATGTTCTATGTGTCGCTGTACCGCATGCACCAGATGGCGCTGTATGGCACCTTCCGCACGCTGATGCTGATGCTCGGCAGCCGTATCGGCCGCGGCACCGAACCCCGCCTCAAGCTGCACTGACGGCTACCCCCGTCCGCCCCGGCGCCCTGCCGGGGCCGGATGGGCGCCAGGCCACTGGCGATACTTATCTACCCTCCCCGAACTGCCCTGCTGGGCCAGGCTCGAGCTTCATCGACCTGGAGCATCGGCATGCCTACGCAACCCGTGAACGTCAACGCCAGCACCCTGGCACGCAAGGCCCGCGAATGGGTGGAGCACTTCCCCGACCTGCATGAGCTGGCCATCACCCAGGCTCGCGCCATCATCTTCAAGCATACCGGCCGCCAGCTCGACCCCGAGAAGGTCTGGTGGCACCGCTTCGACCGCGCCGTCAGCACCCCGGCGAGCTTTTCGGGGTGGGAGCACCGCGGCCCGCCGCTGCGTTCGCTGACCTTTGTGCAATTGATGCTGCAGCGCTTCGCCGCCAGCGATCAGGATGACCTGGACACCCTGCAGGTGATGGGCGGCTTCTACACCGATGGCGCCGAGCACAGCTGGTTCGACCAGCGCAATGAAGTCAGGATGCTGGCGGCGCCGGTTTCACGGGACTTCTGGGCCATCGACTTTGCAGCCACCTATACCCACGCCTTGCGTACCTTCTGGGACTCCCGCGGCGACGATTTCATCCTGCTGGCCAAGACCCACTTTCTGGCGCAGGTGGCCCGGCAGGCCGCCAGCGGCAGGCTGGGCCGCGAGGAGCTGCGCATGCTGCGCCACGGCCTCGGGGCACGCGTCAGCCAGCCGCTGACCCTGGACGGGCTGCTGATGCCGGCCCCCGCCCAGGCCGATACCCGTCTGTACAGCTTCGACATTGCCGGCCTGCGCGTGCCGCAGGCACTGCGCGTGGTCAACGGCCAGGGCCGCCAGGTGCTCTACCTGCCGGGCGGCAGCCCCAGCCTGCTGGCGTTCGCCAACCGCCAGGCGCTGTACGACTGGGTACGCGAACAGGCCGCGAGCCCCACGGGCCGTCAGCGTCTGCTGCGCCATCTGGGCGCGTTCGCCCCGTTGCAGCAAAGCGAGCAGGACAAGGCCAACCGCGCGCTGGATACTTTTGCCAGCGATGCGCAGGGCGCCCATATCGACCTGCTCAACCAGGCCGAGCAGCATATTCAGGGCGACGGCTTCCAGGCGCTGCGCAGCCTGGCGATCACGCAGATGTCGCAGCAGGCCCAGCGCCTGCTGATGAGCAATGCCCACCTCACCAGCCAGCTGTGGACCCGCTACCTGGGCGCCTTCATCGGCCTGGCCGGGGTTGCCGCCCCGGTCGCCTGGCCGCTGGCGCTGGTGGTGGTCGGTGCGGGGGTGGCCAACGTGATCCTCAACAGCATCGAGGCGGTCCATGCCGCCGATACCCAGCAGCGACGCCAGGCGATTATCAACGCCATTTCCAGTGCGATCACCGCCGCCTTCAGCCTGCCGTTCGTGTTCGCCGACGAAGCCCTGGCCGCCGAAGGCCCGCTGAACAGCCCGGTACCCCGGCCCGCGCCCATTGAAGTGCCGGACAGCGGCGAAAGCCTGGCGCTGATCCAGTTGCATCAGGACAACATCGTGCTGCAGGCGGGCGAGCGCTGGAACAGCCTGGGGCTGATCGAGCGTACCGATGTGCCGCGCGTGTATCTGGTGCACGCGCTGGCGCGAGGCGAAACCGGCTCGCCCGCAGGCTCGCTGGTACCACGCGAAACCCTGCGCTTCGACTTCAGTGCGCGCCTGCGGCCCGGCAAGGTGGTGCGCACCTTCGCCAGCGTGCCGGGTGCGCTGGAGTACGCCAAGGCCGAGCTGGATGGCCCGTTTGTGGTGTATGAAGTCGACAGCCAGGGGCTGGCCTGCGCGTCCCTGCGCCACAACCTGCAGTACAACTGGCGCTTCACCCTGAGTCGACAGGGGCTGGCGCCATCGTTCATGCAGGAGTGGGCAGAGGGCGCGCGCGCACTGGAGGACTTCGGCGACGGGGCCTGGCTGTTCGACGAGGTACACCTGCAACTGGAGGGTCTGGAGCCCTCGCGTAGCCGCTTGATGGCGATGAGCGAACTCGAGGCGCCACTGCCCTCGCTCAATGACGCTGGGGTCATCCACCAGGCGCCCACCCTACTGCAAGGGGTGAGGGTGCTCGAACCCTCGGCTGGCGAAATGCGCTGGCTCTACAGCATCGAGGCCGGTGGCACACGCCAATACGTACGCTATGACTTGTTCAGCGCTAGCTGGCGCACCGCGCAAGGCACCGCCTACCGCTACAACAGCGCCACCGGCGGTTTCGATCTGCTGACGGCACTGCCCACCGAACCCGAATCACCCAGCAGCATGCAGCAGGCGCTGGACACCCTGAACATTGCGGCGCGTATCCCCTTGGAAATCGAGATACCGGACGCCGAAGGCAGCCTGCCGCTACCGCGCAAGATTCACAGCATATGGCTCGGCGGCCCGTTGCCACGCAGGCTGGCCAGCCTGGTGCTGGACAATGCCCGGGTGGCCGCACGGGGCGCCAACCCGTTCGAATGCCACCTGTACCTGTCGATCGGCGACCCCCAGGCCTTGCGCGATACCTTGAAGTTGCTGGAACAGCGCCCGGCCAACCTCCACCTGCATACCCTGGAACAAACGCCGTTTTTCGAGCAGTTTCGCCAGAGCCCGTTCTACCCGCAGTACCGCAGCGCCAGCAGCGGCCCGGCCATCAACTACGCCAGCGCGGTCGATACCCTGCGCTATCAGTTGTTGCGCATGGAGGGCGGCTTGTACATGGATGTGGACGACTGGGTACATGGCCCCAGCGACACCCGTCGCGCCCTGGGCGATGTACAAATGAAGGTGAAGCCGGGCGAGCTGATGCTCAACGGGCTGGCAAGCCATCCACGCCTGGGGATGATCATCGAATTCAACAACAGCAACTTCGGCTCGCTGCCCGACAACCCGCTGCTCGATCGCATCAGCGAGGAAAGCCTGCAGCGTTACCTGCGCAACCGCGACCTGTTCCGCAGCCGCCCTTACGACTACAAGGACAGCCAGGCGACCATGGACGCCTATGCGCGTCGCATCAGCCACGTGAGTGGGCCGCAGATGTTCAATGCGGTGATCGATCGGGAGTTGCCTGCGTTTCGCCAGTACCGCGGCGTGGTGCGGTTGACCCGGGGCGAGCTGTATTTCGACGAGGCGCGGATGCGCGCGCTGCGCCTGCAGCAACGCCTGGCCACCCCGCACTACAGCCCCCTGCAGGATGTGCTGGGCATAGGCAGTACCGCCAGCTGGCTGCACACGCGCTAAACCCCGCGCAAACGAAAAAGGGCACCTTTTGCAAGGTGCCCTTTTTCTGAAGATGGTCGGGGTAAGGGGATTCGAACTCCTGACATCCTGCTCCCAAAGCAGGCGCGCTACCGGACTGCGCTATACCCCGGTAAAAAAAAGACACCGATTAAGGTGCCTTTTTTAATGGCTGGACGCTAATGGCGTACCAACCTTTTAAGATTCAAACCCAGCGAACCGGATTCAAAAATGGTGGGTCGTGTAGGATTCGAACCTACGACCAATTGGTTAAAAGCCAACTGCTCTACCAACTGAGCTAACGACCCAAATATGGTCGGGGTAAGGGGATTCGAACTCCTGACATCCTGCTCCCAAAGCAGGCGCGCTACCGGACTGCGCTATACCCCGGTTTGAAATTTGGCTCCGCGACCAGGACTCGAACCTGGGACCCAATGATTAACAGTCATTTGCTCTACCGACTGAGCTATCGCGGAACTATCAATTTCAAGTACAACTTGCTGCAATTTCGAAAACTGTATCGCTACCGCTTCGAACTCTTCGACCTTGTGCATCGCTGCGTTCATGTCTCTGAGGCGCGCTATTCTACAATCTTCAAAACCCTTGTCAACCCTTAATTTGCATTCAACACACTGATTTGCAACTTTTTTTCAGATTCCCACTTCTGCCGGAAACCTGCGGGGCGACATACAGCGGGGCGCACTTTACAAGCACTCGAAGCAAAATGCAAAGAAAAAAGGCCTCGAAAATCGAGGCCTTAGCGTAACCCGCCGAAAACTCAGGCAAAGACGATCTCTTCGCCCTCCAGCTTGGCGGTGATGCTGCTGCCGGGCATGAACTGACCCGACAGAATCAGTTGCGCCAGCGGGTTCTCGATCCAGCGCTGGATCGCCCGTTTCAGCGGCCGTGCGCCATACACCGGGTCGTAACCGACCGCGATCAGCTTGTCGAGGGCCTCGGGGCTCAGCTCCAGGCTCAGCTCGCGTTCGGCCAGACGGCTGCGCAGACGCGACAGCTGGATCTGGGTGATACCGGCGATCTGGTCGCGACCCAGAGGCTCGAACACCACCACTTCGTCGATACGGTTGACGAACTCGGGGCGGAAATGCGAACCCACCGCGTCCATCACCGCAGCGCGCTGCGCCTCGCGATCACCCACCAGTTCCTGGATCTGTGCCGACCCCAGGTTGGAGGTCATCACGATCACCGTGTTGCGAAAGTCCACGGTACGGCCATGACTGTCGGTCAGGCGACCGTCTTCAAGCACTTGCAGCAACACGTTGAACACGTCCGGGTGGGCCTTCTCGACCTCGTCCAGCAGCACTACCGCATAGGGTTTGCGCCGCACGGCTTCGGTCAGGTAGCCGCCCTCTTCGTAGCCCACGTAGCCTGGCGGTGCACCAATCAGCCGCGCCACGGAATGTTTCTCCATGAACTCGGACATGTCGATACGCACCATGGCCTCTTCGGTGTCGAACAGAAACTCGGCCAGCGCCTTGCACAGCTCGGTTTTACCCACACCGGTAGGGCCCAGGAACAGGAACGAACCACTTGGCCGGTTAGGGTCGGACAACCCGGCCCGCGAACGACGCACCGCGTTGGCCACGGCCACCACGGCCTCTTCCTGGCCGATCACGCGCTGGTGCAGCAGGCTTTCCATCTTCAGCAGCTTTTCGCGCTCGCCTTCGAGCATCTTGGATACCGGGATACCGGTCCACTTCGACACCACCTCGGCGATCTCTTCCTCGGTCACCTTGTTGCGCAGCAGCTGGTTTTCGGCCTTGCCGTGCTGGTCGACCATCTGCAGGCTGCGCTCAAGGTCCGGGATCACCCCGTACTGCAGCTCGGCCATGCGGCTCAGGTCGCCCTTGCGGCGGGCGGTTTCCAGCTCCTGACGGGACTGCTCGATCTTTTGCTGGATCTGCGCAGAGCCCTGCACTTCGGCTTTTTCCGAGGTCCAGATCTCTTCCAGGTCGGAGTACTCACGCTCCAGCCGCACGATCTCCTCGGTCAGCTTCTCGAGGCGCTTGAGGGCCGCCTCGTCGTCTTCCTTCTTCAGCGCCTGGGATTCCACCTTCAGTTGAATCAGACGACGCTCCAGACGGTCGAGCACCTCGGGCTTGGAGTCGATCTCCATGCGGATGCGGCTGGCCGCCTCGTCGATCAGGTCAATGGCCTTGTCGGGCAACTGACGATCGGTAATGTAGCGATGGCTGAGCTTGGCCGCGGCAATGATCGCGCCGTCGGTGATCGCCACCTTGTGGTGCACCTCGTAACGCTCCTTGAGGCCACGCAGGATGGCGATGGTGTCTTCCTCGCTCGGCTCCTCTACCAATACCTTCTGGAACCGACGCTCCAGCGCCGCATCCTTCTCGATGTACTGGCGGTACTCGTTCAGCGTGGTGGCACCGACGCAGTGCAGCTCGCCGCGCGCCAGCGCAGGCTTGAGCATGTTGCCGGCATCCATGGAGCCTTCGCCTTTACCGGCGCCGACCATGGTGTGCAGCTCGTCGATGAACAGGATGATCTGGCCTTCCTGCTTGGACAGCTCGTTGAGCAGGCCTTTGAGGCGCTCTTCGAACTCGCCGCGGAACTTGGCGCCGGCAATCAGCGCGCCCATGTCCAGCGACAGCAGGCGCTTGCCCTTCAGACCATCGGGCACTTCGCCATTGATGATGCGCTGGGCCAGGCCCTCGGCGATGGCAGTCTTACCCACGCCAGGCTCACCGATGAGCACCGGGTTGTTCTTGGTACGGCGTTGCAGCACCTGGATGGTGCGGCGGATCTCGTCGTCACGGCCGATCACCGGGTCGAGCTTGCCGTCTTCGGCACGCTTGGTCAGGTCGACGGTGTACTTGTCCAGGGCCTGGCGCGATTCCTCGGCGTTGGGGTCGTTCACCGCTTCGCCGCCGCGCAGGTTGCTGATGGCGTTTTCAAGCGCCTTCTTGCTCACGCCCTGGCCGAGCAGCAACTTGCCGAGCTTGCTGTTCTCGTCCATGGCCGCCAGCAGCACGAGCTCGCTGGAGATGAACTGGTCGCCCTTCTGCTGGGCCAGGCGGTCGGCCTGGTTGAGCAGGCGTGCCAGGTCCTGCGACATGTTGACGTCGCCGGTAGGGTTCTGGATTTTTGGCAACTGGTCGAGTTCTTTGCCCAGTTCCTTGCGCAGGCTGTTGACGTCGAAGCCCACCTGCATCAACAGGGGCTTGATCGAACCACCCTGCTGGTCGATCAGCGCCTGCAACAGGTGCGCAGGCTCGATCGCGGGGTGATCCATGCCAACCGCCAGGGACTGGGAGTCGGATAACGCCAGTTGCAGCTTGCTGGTCAAACGGTCTATTCGCATAACTTACCTTCCTTTAATGGGCAGGCCGGAGCGATGGACACACCTGATGAAGAAAAACCTGCCTGAGATACCCCTATAGATAAGGGTGATTGTGGAAGATTCAAGCGTAGCGGGCTTGATCCAGGTCAGCGAGGCGCCAGCCAGATCAGCGAAGCGAAGCGCCCGGTAACGGGGCTGCGACGGTAGGAATAGAAGCGTGGGTCGCTCACGGTGCACAGGCCGCCGCCATACACGGCAGTGATGCCACGGGCCGCCAGGCGAATGCGCGCCAGTGCATAGATGTCGGCCATGAACTTGCCGGGCTGCGCCCCCGCCACGAAGGCGCTGGCACTTTCCGGATGAACGGTCATGAAGGCTTCGCGCACTTCGCCGCCCACTTCGAACGCCTGGGGCCCGATGGCCGGGCCCAGCCATACCAGCACCTCGCTGGCCGGTACGCCCAGCGCATCGAGCGTGGCCTCCAGCACACCACCCACCAGCCCGCGCCAGCCGGCATGGGCAGCGCCCACGCGGGTGCCGGCACGGTCGCAGAACAGTACCGGCAGGCAGTCGGCGGTCATGGACGTGCAGGCGATGCCGGGGGTGCTGGTGCAGCTGGCGTCGGCTTCGGCAACCAGCGCCGGGTCGGCCTCGACCACATCGATGCCGTGCACCTGCTTGAGCCAGGCGGGCTGGATGGCGAACTGCGCGGTCAGGCGCCGACGGTTCTCGGCCACTGCGGCCTGGGCGTCACCGACGTGGTCGCCCAGGTTCAACGAATCGTAGGGCGCCAGGCTCACGCCGCCGCCCCGGGTGGTGACGCACGCCTTGACCCAGGCTGGCGCAGGCCAGTCGGGGGTCAGCAGGTGGTGCGTCAGCGGGCTCATCCGACGAAGGCCTCGCGGTCCTGCTTGAGCAGCGACAGCAGCCATACGAAGTCGTCCGGCAGGGACGACTCCCAGCCCATGCGCTCACCGGTCACCGGGTGATCCAGCTCCAGGAAGCGTGCGTGCAGGGCCTGGCGCGGGAAGGTCTTGAGCGCGTCGACCATGGTCACGCTGGCCGCCGGCGGGATGCGGAAGCGCCCGCCGTACACCGGGTCGCCGACCAACGGGAAGTTGACGTGGGCCATGTGCACGCGGATCTGGTGGGTACGCCCGGTTTCCAGCTTGACGCGCACGTGGGTGTGCGAGCGGAAGCGTTCGAGCACGCGGTAGTGGCTGACGGCCTGCTTGCCGCCCTCCATCACCGCCATGCGCTGGCGCTGCTGGCCGTGACGACCGATCGGGGCGTTGATCTTGCCGCCTGCGGTAACCACGCCGATCACGATGCATTCATAGATGCGGCTGACGCTGCGACTTTGCAACTGGGCTACCAGCTGGGTCTGCGCCTGAATGGTCTTGGCCACCACCATCAGACCGGTGGTGTCCTTGTCGAGGCGGTGCACGATGCCGGCGCGCGGCACGTTGATGATGTCCGGCACGTGGTGCAGCAGGGCATTGAGCAGGGTGCCGTCGGCATGACCGGCAGCCGGGTGCACCACAAGCCCGGCCGGCTTGTTGATGACCAGGATGTGCTCGTCTTCGTAGACGATGTCCAGTTCGATGTCCTGCGCCACCCACTCGCCCTGGGCTTCCTGCTCGGCGTCAAGCGCCAGCAGGGCGCCGCCATGGACGATGTCGCGCGGACGCACGACGTTGCCATCGACGGTCAGTAGGCCTTCTTTGATCCAGGCGGAAAGGCGCGAGCGCGAGTGCTCGGCAAACAGTTGGGCGGCGACTTGGTCGAGGCGTTGCCCGCCCAATTCGGACGGTACCTCTGCGCGAAGTTCAATTTTCTCGGACATGCTCGAATCAGGCGGAGGCACAGCCTTTGGTTTCAGCTGCACGCTTGTGGTTAAATACGGCGTCTTTTGCCCCGAGGGTTCCAACGGGGTGCTCATCATAACAGGACGGCCTCGCCCAAGACAGCAGCCGTCATAGGGACGCAAGCCGCCATGCAAGTGAAACACCTGCTGCTGATCGCCATCCTCGGACTCACCGCTGCTTGTTCTTCGAAGGAAGTCGTCGACGAAAACCTCAGCGAAACCGAGCTGTACCAGCAGGCGCAGGCCGACCTGGACAACCACAGCTATACCAGCGCCACCTCCAAGCTCAAGGCCCTGGAGTCGCGGTACCCGTTCGGCCGCTATGCCGACCAGGCGCAGCTGGAGCTGATCTACGCGAACTACAAGAACGCCGAGCCCGAGGCTGCCAAGTCGGCTGCCGAGCGCTTCATCCGCCTGCATCCGCAGCATCCGAACGTCGACTACGCCTATTACCTCAAGGGCCTGACCTCGTTCGACCAGGACCGCGGCCTGCTGGCGCGCTTCCTGCCGCTGGACATGACCAAGCGTGACCCGGGCGCAGCGCGTGACTCGTACAACGAGTTCGCCCAGCTCACCAGCCGCTTCCCCAACAGCCGCTACGCGCCGGACGCCAAGCAGCGCATGATCTACCTGCGCAACCTGCTGGCCTCCTACGAGATCCACGTGGCCGACTACTACCTGACCCGTCAGGCGTATGTTGCCGCCGCCAACCGTGGCCGCTACGTGGTGGAAAACTTCCAGGAAACCCCATCGGTCGGTGACGGCCTGGCGGTGATGACCGAAGCCTATATGCGTCTGCACCTGGACGAAC
The DNA here is from genome assembly GCF_029960155.1 of Pseudomonas sp. PS01300. Classification (NCBI taxonomy): domain Bacteria; kingdom Pseudomonadati; phylum Pseudomonadota; class Gammaproteobacteria; order Pseudomonadales; family Pseudomonadaceae; genus Pseudomonas; species Pseudomonas sp. PS01300. Next base: position 47,193 of record NZ_JASCPN010000028.1, read on the forward strand.
TGGCAGCCACCAGCCTGGAAACCCTGAAACTCAACTACCCCGATCACCCGAGCCTGAAAGACGGCCAGTTCGTGCCGCAGCAGGACGAGGCGGACAACCGCTCGTGGCTGTCCAAGGCCACCCTGGGCCTGATCTCCAGCGCGCCGCCGCTGCCGCCAGGCCAGACCCGCGCCAACCAGGACGTGCAGAAGCAGTATCAGGACGCCAAAGACGCGATCCCGCAGGAACTGCTGCCCAAGGACGAAAATGGCGACGTGATCGAAGAAGAAAACCACGAAGCCGAAGGCAACAACGAAGACCGTTCGTGGTTCAGCTACATGACCTTTGGCGTATTCGACTGACACGCCATACGGTGAATGAAAAAGGGAGGCCCGATGGCCTCCCTTTTTTGTTGCCAGGCCCTAAACTGGGGGCTCTTCATTCGACAAAGCTGGACACCATGGTTCGCCTAATTCTCTGGATTGCCCTGATTGCTGCTGCGTTCTGGTTGTGGCGCAAGTTCAAGGCCGGCATTGCTGCCGATACTCGCCCTACCCTCGATGACCCGCTGAAGATGGTGCGCTGCGCCCATTGCGGCGTGCACCTGCCCACCGACCGTGCCTTGCACCGGGGCCAGCTGTGGTATTGCAGCCCGGCGCATCTGGAGCAGGGGCCCAACGATACCCGCCAGGGCTGAGGGCCCCTTCGCCGGCCAGGCCGGTTTCCACATGCCTGCTGTTACAGCAGGCGCGGCCCCGGCGCGTACGGCGCCGGGTCGATGATCGGCGCACGCCCCAGCAGCAGGTCGGCGAACAACCGGCAGGACGCCGGCGCCAGCACCAGCCCGTTGCGGTAATGCCCGCAGTTCAACCACAAGCCTTCATGCCCGGGCACCTGGCCGATGTACGGCACACCTTCCGGTGAGCCAGGCCGCAACCCAGCCCAATGCCCGACCGGCGTGGCATCGGCCAGCGCCGGCAGCAATTCGATGGCCGAGGCCTTCAGGCTCGCCAGCGCCGCTTCGGTGGGCGTCTTGTCATAGCCTGCATGCTCCAGTGTGCTGCCGACCAGAATGTGCCCGTCACGCCGTGGGATCGCGTAGCGCCCCTTGGCCAGCACCATGCTCGGCAGGAAATCCTCCGCACACTTGAACAGGATCATCTGCCCTTTCACCGGCTCCACCGGCAGCTCCAGGCCCAGCGGGCGCAGCAGGTCGCCACTCCAGGCCCCCGCCGTAAGCACCACCTGGTCGGCGCGGATCGGGCCATCGACGGTTTCAACGCCGCAAATACGCTCGCCCTCGCGGCTGAACCCGGTGATTTCACAATGCTCGCGAAGGGTCACGTTCGGCAGGGCCTGCAACGCCGCCTTGAGCGACTTGACCAGGCGCGGGTTGCGCACGTTCGCCACACCCGCCATGTAGATGGCCCGCTCGAAGCCCGGCCCCAGCACGGGCACCGCCGCATAGGCGCGGGCCACATCCACTGCGCTCAACGGGCGCCCCTCGCGGGCCGCCCAGGCCAGCGCCTCGGCTTCATCGTCCAGGTCCAGCCAGTACAGGCCGGTGGTATGCACCTCGGGGTCTACACCGGTGCTGGCGAACAGACGCTCGCCCAGCTGCGGATAGAAGTCCTGCGACCAATGCGCCAGCGCAGTAACCGCCGGGCTGTAGCGCCACGGGTACAACGGCGACACGATCCCGCCCCCGGCCCAGGAAGACTCCTGGCCGAGCGCGCCCTTGTCGCACACCACCACCTGCTCGACATCGGCCGCCAGGTTGAACGCAGTCAGCAGGCCGATCACCCCACCGCCGACAATCACTACTTGCTTGGTCATCTATTGGTCCAGTACCCGTATGAAAGACGTCAGTTACCCCAGCACCCCCCGTCCGCCTCGTTACTGGCGCCGGGGTTGCCGCGCACACCCTGCTGATCGAGCTCGAAGTCGCCACAGGCGTCGCCGGCCATCAGCCCGCCAGCGTGACGCCGGGCCAGCAGGCTGAAACCCTCGGCCTCGCGGCTGGCGTGCAGGCTGTAATGGCCTGTGCCGGGGGGCAACGGGGTGATCACGGCATCGGTATCGGCATACTGGCCCGTGCGGGCGCGATGGCGCTCCAGGTGCTGCGCACTGTCGAACAGCAGCCCCACGACCTCGCTGCGTGCGGCTCTTTTCACCGTGTCGCGGTAGCTGGGGTAGGCAATGCCCGCCAGAATGCCGACCACGGCGACGACAATCAACAGTTCGATCAGGCTCAGGCCCTGATGAGTTCGCGGCATGTTGTGCGCCCCTAGTGGATCTGCCGCCACAAGATACGTTGCGCCGGCCATTCAGCCGACACCACTGGCTGCGCCAGCACGCTCTCCAGCACCACCCGCGCCTGCTGCTGACGCCCCACGGCAGTCACCCGAAGCAGCTGCACCTCAAGGCCGTCGGGCAGCCGCGCGGGGCGCGAGCTGCGGCCCAGGTTCTGTACCAGGAAGAAGCCAGGCCCTTGCGCCTGCCAGCCCAGCCCGGAGCTTGGCCCCGCCCCGCCCTGCACACCGGCGGCGCGTACCCTGGGTGCCTCCGGCGGCGGCAGGCAGTACACGCACGGGCCCGGAGGCTCAAGCCCCGCCAGCACACGGGCCTCGGCGAGCCGCAACGTGGCTTCCGCCGCTTCGAACGCCTGCAATGCCATCACCAGGTTGCCGGCCATGCGTGCCTGCAAGGCGGCACTGTGCAGCACCGAAACACCCAGCAGGCCGCACAGCAGCATCAGCACCAGGCACACCAGCAGCGCCATGCCCCGTTGCAGCTTCATGGCAGGCGGTTACGCACGGCGGCGACCATCTGATAGGTTTGCGCGCGCACCCGTTCAGCGGGGTCGTCCAGGGTCAGGCGCAGGCGGATGCTGCGAATGCGCGAAGGGTCGGGCACCGCCGTCATCCAGGCCAGCTCACCGCCCTCGCCCGCCACGCCCAGGTCAACCTGCAGCTGGCTGACATGTTCGATCAGCACCGCGTGGCTGCCCCCACTGGTGAGCAGCAGTTGCCCGTCCACCAGGCGGTACACCTGCTGACGAACCGGCAAGGCGAACTGGTGTGGCCCGGGCAAGCGCTCGCCTGCCTGCACCTGGGCGGTGCTCAGGCAGTCGGTGAGCAGCGTCCAGTTGGGCGGGCCACCGGCCTCCCCACCCTGCACGCCAACCAGGCTCAGGCTGCGCAGGGTGCCGTCAGGCTCGAGGCTGACACTGATCGGCAGGGCAAATGCCGCGGCAATGGCAGGGTCGGCAAAGCTGATCGCCTCGCGCCGCAGGCAGCCGAATGCACCGGCCATGCGGATGTCACGGGCCATGCGCTGCAGCGCAAAGCGCGCATCCTCCTGCAACTGCGCAAGTGCGCCCTGCGCCTGCCAACCCTGCAGCGCACCGATGAACAGGCGACTGCCGGCCAGCACCAGCAGCACGCCCAGGCTCAACGCCAGCAGCGCCTCGACCAGGCCGAAACCGGTGTCGCGCCTCATGGTCCCACCTGCCCCTGCACAGCAAGGCCACCGCCCTGCCAGTGCAGGTCGAGTGCGAGCCCATTGCCCGCCTGGCGCACCTGTGCCTGCGCGGACGCGCCGGCCACCTTTACCAGCTCGCGCTGCAAGGCGCTGGCCTCCCCCGCCCTCAGCCCGCCCGCAGCGCGCGCGCCTTCGAGCAGGGCCTGGGCCAGGTACAGCGCCTGGGTGGTACGCAGCGCGCCGTCGGTGCCGTGCAACGCCCGCCCTTGCAGCGCAGCCGCCGCCATTACCCCCAGTGACAGCACCAGCAGCGCCATCATCACTTCGATCAGGGTCATGCCCTGCTGCAGCCTCCTGGCCATGTGCGCCTCCTGCGAAATTTCCCCATGTGATTGCCTACCCGGCCGACTGGACGCCCAACCGAGCGGCACTGAATCTACAGAGAAGCACTTCCAGGGAGGGATGCACGATGGGGCAACAGGGCGTAACACTGATACAAATGATGTATGCGCTGGGGCTGATCGCGGCGCTGACGCAGTTAGGGCTGCCGGCCTACAGCGCCATGAGCGTGAGCCTACAGCGCGAGGCCAGCGCGCAGAACCTTGCCCAGGCCTTGCGCAGCGCCCGCAGCGAAGCCCTGCTGCGCAATCAGCGAGTCAGCCTGACGGCCCTTGAGAGCGACTGGAGCAAGGGATGGCGAATGAGCGCCGACGATGAAGGCTTGCTGCACGAGTACCGTGCCAGCGGGAAGGTTCGGGTGGTGGGCAATCAGCCGCTGGCGCGGCAGGTGCATTTCAGCGGGCTGGGGGTACCGCTGCAGGCGGGCGGTGCGTTCCAGGCCGGGACCCTGCACGTGTGCGAAAGTCCCGGAACCCGGAGCCTGCATCAGGTGGTGCTGTCACGCACCGGGCGGGTCAGCCTGCGCCAGCTCGCCACCGATCAGCCGCTGTGCGCGGCCGCCGGGTCAGATCAGTGAACGCACCCGCAGCTCCTTGGGCATCGAGAACGTTACATTCTCTTCGCGACCATCGAGCTCGTCGGCACCTGTGGCGCCCCACTCCTGCAACTGCGCGATCACGCCACGCACCAGCACTTCGGGGGCGGAGGCGCCGGCGGTGATGCCGATACGCTCCACACCGTCGAACCAGCTGCGCTGCATGTCTTCTGCACCGTCGATCAGGTAGGCCGGGGTGGCCATGCGCTCGGCCAGCTCACGCAGGCGGTTGGAGTTTGAGCTGTTCGGGCTGCCCACCACCAGTACCACGTCGCACTCGTCAGCCAGTTGCTTGACCGCATCCTGGCGGTTCTGGGTGGCGTAGCAGATGTCGTCCTTGCGCGGCCCGCCAATGCTGGGGAAGCGCGTGCGCAGCGCATCGATGACGCGGCTGGTGTCGTCCATCGACAGGGTGGTCTGGGTCACGAAGGCCAGGCGTTCGGGGTCACGAACCTGCAGGTTGGCGACATCCTCTTCGTCTTCGACCAGGTAGATCGAACCGCCGTTGCTGGCGTCGTACTGGCCCATGGTGCCTTCGACCTCGGGGTGCCCTTCGTGGCCGATCAGGATGCATTCCTTGCCATCGCGACTGTACTTGGCCACCTCGATGTGCACCTTGGTCACCAGCGGGCAGGTCGCGTCGAAGACCTTGAGGCCGCGCCCCGCCGCCTCCTGGCGCACGGCCTGGGAAACGCCGTGAGCACTGAAGATGACGATGACGTCATTGGGCACCTGGTCGAGCTCTTCGACGAAGATCGCCCCACGCGCGCGCAGGTCTTCGACCACGAACTTGTTGTGCACCACTTCGTGACGCACATAGATCGGCGGGCCGAACACCTCGAGGGCGCGATTGACGATTTCGATCGCCCGGTCCACGCCGGCGCAGAAGCCGCGTGGGTTGGCGAGTTTGATCTGCATGGCTGACTCCTGGCTCAAAGGGCCTTGACTGCGAGGATTTCCACCTCGAAGTTCAGGGTCTTGCCGGCCAGCGGGTGGTTGAAGTCGATGGTCACTTGCGCGTCATCGAACGCCTTCACCACGCCGGGCAACTCGGCGTTGGCCGCGTCGTTGAAAATCACCAGCAGGCCTTCGGACAACTCCATGTCCTGGAACTGCGAGCGGGGAATGATCTGCACGTTCTGCGGGTTCGGCTGACCGAAGGCGTTCTCCGGTGCCACGCTGACGGTGCGCTTGTCGCCGGCCTTGAAGCCGAAGATCGCGGCTTCGAAGCCCGGCAGCAGGTTGCCGTCGCCGACCTTGAACACCGCCGGAGCTTTCTCGAAGGTGCTGTCGACAGTATCACCGTTTTCCAGGTGCAGCGCGAAGTGCAGGGTGACTTCGGTGTTCTGGCCGATACGGGTATCAGTCATGGACGGGTTCTCCGGACTTTTTGCTCTTGAACATATCCAGCGCCAGCATCACGGCGCCCACGCTGATGGCGCTGTCGGCCAGGTTGAAGGCCGGGAAGTACCAGCGGTTCTGCCAATGCACGAGGATGAAGTCGACCACGTGGCCGAGCACGATGCGGTCGTACAGGTTGCCCAGCGCACCGCCCAGCACCAGGGCCAACGCAACGGCCAGCCAGGTATCGTCGCGGCCCAGGCGCTTGAGCCACACCACCAGCACCGCACTGACCACCAGGGCGATCAGGGCGAACAGCCAGCGCTGCCAGCCGGAGCTGTCGGCCAGGAAGCTGAAGGCCGCACCGGTGTTGTAGGCCAAGGTCCAGCTGAAGTAGTCGGGGATGACCACGATCTGCTGGTACAGGCTCAGCGCACCTTCGAAGTAGTGCTTGCTGGCCTGGTCCAGGACCAGTACCAGCAGGCTCAGCCACAGCCAGGCGAGGCGCCCGAAGCGCCCCACGTTGGGGTTAGGCATAGTGACGCACCTCACCTTTGCCGCTGATGTTGTCGACGCAACGACCGCAAATTTCCGGATGCTCCGGGTTCACGCCCACGTCGGCGCGGAAGTGCCAGCAACGGCCGCACTTGGCGTGACCCGACTTGACCACCTTGAGCTTGAGGCCGGCCACTTCGGTAACCACGGCATCGGCCGGGGCTTCGACGAACGGCGCCACGCTGGCTGCCGAGGTGATCAGCACGAACCGCAGTTCGTTGCCCAGCTTGTTCAGGTCGGTGCTCAGGGCCTCGTCGGCGAACAGGGTGACTTCGGCTTGCAGGTTGCCGCCGATGGCCTTGGCCGCACGCTGGTTCTCCAGCTCCTTGTTGACCGCAGCCTTGACGGCCATCACGCGGTCCCAGTAGGCGCGGTCCAGCTCGATGCCTTCTGGCAGCTCGGTCAGGCCCTGGTACCAGGTGTTGAGCATGACCGACTCGTTGCGCTCGCCCGGCAGGTACTGCCACAGCTCGTCGGCGGTGAACGCCAGGATCGGTGCGATCCAGCGCACCAGCGCTTCGCTGATGTGGTACAGCGCGGTCTGGCACGAGCGGCGCGCGACACTGTTGGCGCCGGTGGTGTACTGGCGGTCCTTGATGATGTCGAGGTAGAAGCCGCCCAGCTCCTGCACGCAGAAGTTGTGGATCTTGGAGTAGACGTTCCAGAAACGGTACTCGCCGTAGTGCTCTTCCAGTTCGCGCTGCAGCAGCAGGGTACGGTCGACCGCCCAGCGGTCCAGCGCCAGCATGTCGTCGGCCGGCAGCAGGTCGCGGGCCGGGTCGAAGCCGGACAGGTTGGAGAGCAGGAAGCGGGAGGTGTTGCGGATGCGCCGGTAGGCGTCGGCGCTGCGCTGCAGGATCTGGTCGGAAACCGCCATCTCGCCGGAGTAGTCGGTGGCCGATACCCACAGGCGCATGATGTCGGCACCCAGGGTGTCGTTGACCTTCTGCGGCTCGATGGTGTTGCCCAGCGACTTGGACATCTTGCGGCCGTTCTCGTCCACGGTGAAGCCGTGGGTCAGCAGCTCGCGGTACGGCGCATGGCCGTCGATGGCGCAGCCGGTGAGCAGCGAGGAGTGGAACCAGCCGCGGTGCTGGTCGGAACCTTCCAGGTACAGGTCGGCGCGCGGGCCGCTTTCGTGGCCGATGTTATGCGAGCCACGCAGCACGTGCCAGTGGGTGGTACCGGAGTCGAACCACACGTCCAGGGTGTCGGCGATCTTGTCGTACTGGCCGGCTTCGTCACCGAGCAGTTCGGCGGCGTCCATCTTGAACCAGGCTTCGATGCCCTCGAGCTCGACGCGCTGGGCCACTTGCTCCATCAGTTCGACGGTGCGCGGGTGCAGTTCACCGGTCTGCTTGTGCAGGAAGAACGGGATCGGCACACCCCAGTTGCGCTGACGCGAGATGCACCAGTCCGGACGGTTGGCGATCATCGAATGCAGGCGCGCCTGGCCCCAGGCCGGCACGAACTTGGTTTCTTCGATGGCGTTGAGAGCGCGCTTGCGCAGGGTTTCGCCGCTGTCAGGCTGCTTGTCCATGCCCACGAACCACTGCGCGGTGGCGCGGTAGATCAGCGGGGTCTTGTGGCGCCAGCAGTGCATGTAGCTGTGGCTGATGGTGTCGGTGAACATCAGCGCGCCGACTTCGGCGAGCTTGTCGACGATGTGCGGGTTGGCTTTCCAGATGAACTGGCCACCGAAGAATTCCAGCGAGTCGACGTACACGCCGTTGCTCTGCACCGGGGTGAGGATGTCGTCGTTGACCATGCCGTAGCGCTTGCAGGTCACGAAGTCGTCTTCACCGTAGGCCGGGGCCGAGTGGACCACGCCGGTACCGGCGCCCAGCTCGACGTACTCGGCCAGGTAGACCGGCGACAGGCGATCGTACAGAGGGTGACGGAAGTTGATCAGCTCCAGTGCAGAGCCCGGCGCGGTGGCGATCACCGAACCTTCCAGCGAGTAGCGCTTGAGGCAGGCTTCGACCAGCTCTTCGGCCAGCACCAGCAGCTTGTCGCCGACGTCCACCAGGGCATAGCTGAACTCGGGGTGCACGTTCAGCGCCTGGTTGGCGGGGATGGTCCACGGGGTGGTGGTCCAGATCACGATGGCGGCGGGCTTGGCCAGCGACGACAGGCCGAAGGCCTGGGCCAGCCGCGCTTCGTCGGCCACGTTGAAGGCCACGTCGATGGTCTGGGACTTCTTGTCGGCGTATTCGACCTCGGCTTCGGCCAGGGCCGAACCGCAATCGAAGCACCAGTTCACGGGCTTGAGGCCCTTGAACACGAAACCGTGCTTGACCATTTCGGCCAGGGCGCGGATTTCGCCGGCTTCGTTGGCGAAGTCCATGGTCTTGTAGGGGTTGTCCCAGTCACCCAGCACGCCCAGGCGGATGAATTCCTTCTTCTGCCCTTCGATCTGCTCGGCCGCGTAGGCACGGCACAGCTCGCGGGTCTTGTCCGCAGTGAGGTGCTTGCCGTGGGTCACTTCGACCTTGTGCTCGATCGGCAGGCCATGGCAGTCCCAACCCGGCACGTACGGCGCATCGTAGCCGGCCAGGGTCTTGGACCGCGAGATCATGTCCTTGAGAATCTTGTTGAGCGCGTGACCGATGTGGATCTTGCCGTTGGCGTAGGGCGGGCCGTCGTGCAGCACGAACTTCGGACGATCCTTGCCAATTTCGCGCAGCTTCTGGTACAGGCCAATGCTGTCCCAGCGCTGCAGGATCTGCGGTTCGCGCTGTGGCAGGCCGGCCTTCATCGGGAAGGCGGTGTCCGGAAGGTTTAGCGTGGCTTTATAGTCGGTCATTTCAGGCTCTTCGTTAGCGGTTGACCGTGCCAATGGGCACGTGCGGCGGCGATATCCGCATCGATCGCCGACTTCAGCGCCTCCAGGGAGGCGAATCGCTGCTCATCGCGCAGCTTGTGGTGGAATTCCACCGTGAGACGCCGGCCATACAGATCGCCGGCAAAATCCAGGAGATGCACTTCCAGGTGGGCGCGGCCATCACCTGCAACGCTGGGGCGCACGCCGATGTTGGCGACACCCGGCCACGCCTGGCCATCGAGTTCAACGCTGACCAGGTACACCCCGGTGAGCGGTACGCGATGACGCTTGAGTTGTATGTTGGCCGTGGGCCAACCCAGCTGGCGCGCCAGCTTCTGCCCATGCAGCACCCGGCCGCGGATGCGGAACGGGCGGCCCAGCAGACGCTCGGCCACGACAAAGTCGGCACGCGCCAGTGCTTCGCGCACCTGCGTGCTGCTGACCCGCAGGCCCTCGAGCTCCACGGTTTGCGCCGCTTCCACGGTGAAGCCGTGGCGCAGGCCGGCCTGCTGCAGGAACGTGAAGTCACCCACCCGGTCGCAGCCGAACCGGAAGTCGTCACCGACCTCCAAGTGCTGCACGCCCAGGCCGTCGACCAGGATGGTGTCGACGAATTCGGCGGCGCTGAGCTTGCACAGGCGCTGGTTGAACGCCAGGCACAGCACCCGGTCGATGCCTTCGGCGGCCAACAGGGCGACCTTGTCGTGCAGGCGGGCCAGGCGCGCAGGCGCGGTGTCCGGTGCAAAGTACTCACGCGGCTGTGGCTCGAAAATCACCACGCAGCTGGGTACGCCCAGCGCTACCGCGCGCTCACGCAAACGCGCCAGGATAGCCTGGTGACCGCGGTGAACACCGTCGAAGTTGCCGATAGTGGCAACACAGCCCCGATGCTCGGGGCGAAGGTTGTGAAGGCCTCGAACCAGCTGCATAACGCGCTTCTTGCTCATAAAGTGGTCGATTATAACCACACCCGGGCGCCGACGACAGGCAGCAGCGCGATGCCAGGGCGTCTAAAACACAAAACCGACGCCTGACCCGCGCCGGCCATCAGTGCAGCGCCTTGCGGGCGAAGTCCCGTGGACGAAAACCAAACAGGTACAGGCAACCGAAATAGGTCACCACGCCTGCGCCAATCAGTACGCCCAGGCGCAGGAACCGCTCGAGCATGTGCCCCTGCTCCCAGGCAGGCATGTACCACATGCCTGCCACCAGCACAGCGGCCATCAGCAGTACGGCCACCAGCAACTTGAGCAGGTAGGCGGTCCAGCCCGGCTGCGGCTCGAACAGGTTCTGCTGGCGCAGCTTCCAGTACAGCAGGCCGGCATTGAGGCAGGCGCCGACACTGATCGCCAGGGCCAGCCCGGCATGCTGCAGGTAGCCGATGAACACCAGGTTGAGCAGTTGCGTGGCCACCAGGGTGAAGATGGCGATCTTTACCGGTGTACGGATGTTCTGCTGGGCATAGAAGCCAGGGGCGAGCACCTTGACCAGGATGATGCCGAGCAGGCCGACCGAGTAGGCGATCAGCGCGCGCTGGGTCATGGCGGCATCGAAGGCGGTGAACTTGCCGTACTGGAACAGGGCCACCGTCAGTGGCTCGGACAAAATTGCCAGGGCAAAGGTGCAAGGCAACACCAGCAAGAAGCACAGGCGCAGGCCCCAGTCGAGGATGCGCGAATACTCGTGGCGATCCTTGCTGGCGTAGGTCTTGGCCAGGGTCGGCAGCAGGATGGTGCCCAGCGCCACGCCCAGCACCCCGGAGGGCAGCTCCATCAGGCGGTCGGCGTAGTACATCCACGACACCGAGCCGGCCACCAGAAACGAGGCGAAGATGGTGTTGATGATCAGCGAGATCTGGCTTACCGACACCCCGAGGATGGCTGGCAGCATCTGCTTGAGCACGCGCCATACTCCGGTATCGCGCAGGTTCAGGCGGGGCAGCACGAGCATGCCGATCTTTTTGAGGTGCGGCAGCTGGTACAGCAGCTGCAACAGGCCGCCGGCCAGTACCGCCCAGCCCAGGGCCATCACCGGCGGATCGAAGTACGGGGTGAGGAACAGCGCGAAGAAGATCATCGCGACGTTGAGCAGGGTCGGCACGAAGGCCGGTACCGAGAAGCGGTTCCAGGTGTTGAGGATGGCGCCCGCCAGGGACGACAGCGAGATCAGCAATATATAAGGAAAGGTCACACGCAGCAGGTCGGTGGTCAGCTCGAACTTCTCGGCGCTGTCGACGAAGCCCGGCGCGGTGACCCACACCACCCAGGGTGCGGCCAGGATCCCCAGCGCCGTGACCACCGCCAGCACCAGGGTCAGCAGGCCGGCGACATAGGCCACGAAGGTGCGGGTCGCCTCCTCGCCCTGCTGGCTTTTGTATTCGGCCAGGATCGGCACGAACGCCTGAGAAAACGCCCCCTCGGCAAAGATTCGCCGCAGCAGGTTGGGCAGCTTGAAGGCAATGAAAAAGGCGTCGGTGGCAACACCGGCGCCGAAGATGCGCGCCAGGATGGTATCGCGGACAAAGCCCAGCACGCGCGACACCATGGTGATGGAACTGACTGCAGCCAGGGACTTGAGGAGATTCATCGAAAGATTTTCATGCCATATGGATGAAGGAGAGGCCTAAACGGCATCCAAGTATGCGATACTCCGCCGCGCAAAGCAGACAGAGCAAAACTCCCGAGTTTACAGGTCATGCGCCAGAAGGGAATCATCCCCTCCAGCGAATCGACCGCTCAGCGGAACCTAACAAGCGCCCTTGACAACCGATCAACTCATCGGCATGATTCGCGGCCTATTTTGTTTGCTATTTACCAAGTCTTTCGAGGAGCTCGACGGTGGCCAACTCACCTTCCGCCAAAAAACGTGCAAAACAGGCTGAGAAGCGTCGCAGCCACAACGCCAGCCTGCGTTCCATGGTTCGCACCTACATCAAGAATGTAGTCAAGGCCATCGACGCAAAAGACGCCGAAAAAGCGCAAGCTGCTTACATCCTGGCTGTTCCAGTTATCGACCGTATGGCCGATAAAGGCATCATCCACAAGAACAAGGCTGCTCGCCATAAAGGCCGTCTGAATGGCCACATCAAGGCACTGAAGATTGCTGCAGCTGCCTAAGCGACGCTTGTTAAAAAACCGACCCTAGGGTCGGTTTTTTATTGCCTGCGATTTGATGATGGCGGGAAGACAGGGCCGCTCCCTTCGCCGACCAGGCTGACTCCTGCAGGAGACGGCCTGGTCGGCGAAGGGCTATGCCTTGCCTACTTGCCGAGCGGGATCTTCGGCGCCCATTGCAGCCATTCGTCCTCGGCCTTGTCGAACAGGGCAAAGGTCTGCTGCGGCAACGCTGCGTTGCCCATCTTGTCGCCGTCTGGCGTGGCGAAGGCAATGCCACCCTCGATCAGGGTCTCCAGTGACTCGGTACGCACCGTAGCGCCCTTGAACAGGCCGATATCGAAGCCGAAGCCACTGCTGTTCCAGAAACGGCTGCCACCGCGCACAAGCGAGGCGTAGCGTGGCTCGATCAGGATATGGATCAGCACGCGATCCGCTGTCTGCCCCAGTTCGTACCCCGTAACCTTGCCCACCGGCACTTCACGGTAGGTGACCGGCACACCGACCTTGATCGACCCGCGTCGAGCAGCGCTGAGCACCACCGGCAGGCCAGCCTCGCGAGCGGTCAGGTCCGGTGGCTCGGGCAAGGCCACGAAGTTGCGCTGCGGGCCCTGATTCTTCGCCGCCGGTTGCACTTCAAGGTACTGACCGGTGACCAGCGTCTCCAGGTTGGCCGTCTTGACGATACCCAGCGCCGGCTTGACTACCCAGAACTGCGTGCCCACACGCGCAATACGCTCGGGCACCTCGGTGATCTGCGCCTTGAGCGTCACCGACTGCAGGTCCTCCGCCAGGTCCACCGCTTCGACCTTGCCGACATCCAGCCCCTTGAAGCGTATGGGGGTGCCGACCTTGAGGCCGTCCGCACGGTCCACCTTGATGGTGATGCTGGTGCCCTTGCGATCCGCCGCTTCCTGGTTGGCCAGCAGGCGGAAGGTGGGGATACGACGCTTGAGCGGTACATTCTGTTTCGGCGTATCGAAGGCGATGCCACCGGCCATCAGGCTCTGCAGCGACTCGCTCTTGATCTGGATGCCCGACAGGCCGCCAGTCAGGGTAATGCCGCTGGCGTTCCAGAAACGCGTCGAACCATTGACCAGGTTGGCGTACTCGGGCTCGATGTGCACGCCAATCAGCAGGCGTTGCTGCTTCCTGGAGAACTGGTAGCTTTGCACGCTACCCACCTTTACCTGCCGATACAGGATCGGGCTGCCAACCTCGAGCGAGCCCAGGTTGTCGCTGAACAGCACAAGGTGCAGGCCGGGCGCCTTCAGATCGAGGGGCGGGGCCTTGGCCCGGGCTTCAAATTCACGCTGAGGCGAGGCGCCCTTGTCGCCGGGGCGAATAGCAATGTAGTTGCCCTTTACCAACGCCTCCAGGCCGGTGATACCCGCCAGGGAGATCGACGGCTTGACCACCCAGAACTGGGTGCCTTCGACCAGGTAGTCCTCGGCCAGCGGGTCCAGGGTCAGCTCGGCCATGGCGCTGGAGAGGTCGGCATCGACCTTCAGGGCTTTCAGCGAACCTACCTGTATACCTTTGTACATGACCGGCGTACGGCCCGCCTGCAGGCCCTCGAAGTCGCTCAGCTTGACCTTGACCCGGATACCCGCCTGGGCGGCGTCGAAGTCTTCGAAAAGACGGAACGGCAGGTTCGGGTCGGTGGGCGGGCTGTCCTTGCGGTGCTCGGGGGTAGCGAATGCGATACCGCCGGCAACGATGCTGGCCAGGGACTCGCTGCGCACCTTCACGCCCGACAGGTTGGCATCGATGCTCACGCCGCTGGCGTTCCAGAAACGCGTGTGCTTGCGCACCAGGTCAGCATAGCCCGGCTCGATGAACACCTTGATCTCGACCGTACCCTGGTCGTCGGAGAGCCTGTAGCTCTTCACCCGGCCAACCTGGATCTGCTTGTAGAACACGGGGCTGTCACGGTTGAGCGACCCCAGGCGATCGGCCTTGAGGGTCAGATGCAGGCCGGGCACGCTGTCGGACATCGGCGGTGCTTCGCTCAACGCATTGAAACGCTTGCTCGGCTCGCCATCGCCCGGGCTCACGGCAATGTAGTTGCCTGATACCAGCGTCTCCAGCCCGGTGATCCCGGCCAGGCTCACGTTTGGCTTGACCAGCCAGAAGCGAGTGTTCTTGCGCAGGTGCTCCTCGGCCACCTGGTTCATCTCGATGGTGGCGATGACACCTTTGTTGCGGCCTTTGTCGTCAAGTACCAGGCTCTTGACCTTACCCACCGACATGCCCTTGTAGACCACCTCGGTCTTGTTGGCGACGATACCCTCGCCGCTCTCGAAGCGTACCTCGATGTTCACCCCCGCTTCACGGTAGGCCTGCCAGCCAAGCCACCCACCGATCACCAATGCGATCAGGGGCAGTATCCAGATGGCCGACCAGTTCGAAGCTGGGCGGGTTTTAGCCGTAGGCAAATCACTCATGGTCGTCATCCGACTCCGTGTTATCCCAAATCAGTCGGGGATCGAAAGTTACTGCAGCAAGCATTGTCAGAATCACCACACTGGCAAAGGCGACTGCCCCCAGGTTGGCTTCGACACTGGCAATCCGGCCGAAATTCACCACCGCCACCAGGATCGCGATGACGAAGATATCCAGCATCGACCAGCGGCCGATGAATTCGATGAAGCGATACATCACGATGCGCTGGCGTGCCGACAGCGGCTGGTGGCGCTGCACCGAGTACAACAGCAGGGCGATGCCCACCAGCTTGAAGGTGGGTACCAGAATACTGGCGATGAACACCACGGCCGCGATCGGCAGCATGCCGTGCTGCATCAGGGTGATGACGCCGGACATGATGGTGTCGGGGCTGCCCTGCCCCAGGGTGCTGACCGTCATGATCGGCAGCACGTTGGCCGGTATGTACAGGATGGCCGCGGTAATCAGCAGCGCCCAGGTGCGGGCCAGGCTGTTGGGCCGGCGTGCATGCACCAGCGCCCCGCAGCGTGTGCAGGTCTGGCTGCTGGCGTCCGCCTCCTGGCGGTTGAGCTCATGACACTCGGTACAGATCAGTATTCCTGCGTCAATCGCCCGCATGCACATCTTCTCCCGACAAGGCTACCCAGATCTGGTGGGGGGACATCACCACTTCCAGCCAGACCTGAACCAGCAACAAACTGACAAAGCACAGCAAGCCAAGCCCTAGGCTGAGTTCGGCCATATCCACCAGCTTGACGATGGCGACCAGTACGCCCATGAGGTAGACCTCAAGCATGCCCCAGTCGCGCATGTGGTGATAAAAACGGTAAAGAAGCAGGCCGTAGCTGCGGCCCCTGTTCAAGCGGATGGTCAGCAACACCACCAGCTGACACAGCAGCTTGAGCAGTGGAATGGCCATGCTGCACAGGAACACCACCACCGCCACGCCACCCATGCCGCTGTTGTACAGGCCGATCACACCGCTCCACACCGTGTCATCGGAGTTCTGGCCCAACAGATGGAGTTGCATGATCGGCAGAAAGTTCGCCGGCACGTAGAGCAGCAAGGCCGCCAGCACCAGGGCCAGGCTGCGCTCGACCACATTGTGCCGATGGGCGTACAACTCATAGCCGCAGCGCGGGCATTGCGCTTTTTCATCCGTCTTGAGCTCGGGCTTGCGCAGCAGCAGGTCGCATTCGTGGCACGCCACCAATTGATCCAGCGGCAAGCCTGCGAGTGAATCGCGATCGTCAGGGTCGGGCATAGAAGGGTTCTGAGTAAAAACGTCGGGGCCTATTCTAGTGTCGTTGCCCCAATTGTGGGAGCACAACCGCGCAGGAGCCAGCTTTGCCGCAGAACAGGCCACAAAGACAAAACCCCTACCTGCAGATGCAGATAGGGGTTTCGGAATTTAATCTTGACGATGACCTACTCTCACATGGGGAAACCCCACACTACCATCGGCGATGCATCGTTTCACTACTGAGTT